>NZ_JAWMPX010000035.1:0-51147 GCF_033101155.1 Tropicimonas sp. TH_r6 | reverse complement strand
ACGCGCTCGAAACTCATGCTGCAATTGCAAAATGGCGCAATTGCTCAGAGTCCGGTGTGCGCAGTCAGCGGACCTCCCTGATTTAGATGCTTCCGGTCTGACCAACGACATCGCCAAGGTCGAGTTTGCCGACCTTGCGGTCATCTGACGGTTTCGGTCGGATGTCGGCTGTGCATGTCTCTTGCCGGATATCGCCAAAGGCGTACATTATTCTGCAATTCTTCGTTTGATGTCGCTCTATTTAGCCTGTCGCTTGAGGCATCTCATGGGCGTGGGTTTGGTCGGGCAGTATAATCTCTCCGTCGCATCAACGGAGCGGCCAATGCGAACTGAGAGACGATCAATAGGCCATGTTCTAGCTCTGAGCGCGATTGATGTGGGCTTCGAGGGAAGCGCAGGTTGTCAGCTTTATGCAAATAGGAGGAGGTCGTCATGAAGTTCCTGAAATACACAACGGCAATCGTTGCCGCGTCGCTGCTGGTGGCATCAGCGGTGCCGGTGACCGCACTTGACAACACCGCAAGCGGCCTGAAATCCGTGATTGAAGGCACTCAGGAGGCCTTCCGTGCCAATCCCGAAATGGCTAAGGCAACTTTCATGGCCACTTCGACGGTGGTGGAAGGTTTCCGGACAGAGGCCACGATGCGCGAGCACAAGGTTACGGTTGATTTCACGGAAGGACTTGGGGGTGGCAACGCGGGTCCAAGCCCGGTCGAACTTGTTCTCGCATCCCTCGGAACATGCCAAGCAATGACTTACCGTGCCTATGCCATCGCGATGGGCATTCCAGTCGATGAAATCACAGTCCATGTCGAAGGCGACATCGATCTGCGAGGCTTCCTTGCCGTGGATGACACTGTCCGTCCGGGCTTCAACGTGATCCGGATGAAGGTTGACTTGGTCTCCGATGCATCGAGTGAGGATATCAAGATGCTCCAGACCGCATCGGAAGTTCATTGCCCGATGCTCGACATCGTCGCGAACCCCGTCCCGGTCGAGTTGGAGGTCGTGCACCAATAACAGTGATATAAACCGACGCCTAATTTGACGCTGCAAGCTGTAAGCCGGTGATGTAGGTCGCCGCGTTTCGGTGAGCCGAGAGGTCGCGGTTTGGGTTCGTCGAGGAAGCGGACTTCCGTCGAAACTGCTGGTGTCGGCAATGCGCAGTCTGCTGCCGTTCACCGGAAACCTGCGGCCGGAAGCGATCTTTCGGCGGCTTTGCCGACTGTGCGGTCGTCTGAGAGAAACACTCGGATGCCGGTTTCGCGAACTGCGCCCGCCCTCAACAAGCTTGAGTGAGATCATGGCCCGAACGAACGGCCAGTAGTACAATTCCAACGTCCGTTCGACCCGGGTCAGTTCTCATGGCGAGGGTCAGGTGCTGTTCGCCACGCGAAGGTGGGAGCTATGTCAATTCTGAAGAAATCGACCTTACTGATAGGTTTGTTCCTCTGCCATTCGTCGCAGATCTGCGCGGGGCCGTCGTTGCCAATTGAACAGCTTTCGGTCGAAAGCAAGGTCGAGCGCATTTGCAGCCGCTTGGCCTACGGGCACGACGCCCTCTGGGTCAAGTCGGGCTTCAAGGTGGTGCGTATGGACAAGGATACGCTCGAGGAGAGGGTGGCGGCGCCCCTTCCGGCCCTATTTCGGACGCGCCCATTCGGTGTCTCGGAGGATGCGATCTGGGTCGCGGATGCCAAAAAGGATGCGCTCTACAAATTCGATACGAAGACGGCCGAACTGTTGCTGGAAATCACCGTCAAATTGTCTTCGCGCCATGCGAGACTTGCCTTCAACGATGGCGTGGTTTGGATCCTCAATCCCAATCCCGCGGATCCGAAAGGCCAGCTCCTGACGGCATTTGCTTCGGTGAGTGGCGACGTTCGCAGCGAGATAGCATTGCCGTCTGGCGGGTTCGGGGTTGTCTACATCGATGGATCGCTCTGGGTAACCCAACCGATCACCGGCCAGTTGCTTCGCATCAATGAAACGGACGGCACGGCTCTGTCAACGACGGAACTAGGCGGCTGGCCCGGCCCGGCGGTGCTTGGAGACGGGTTTTTGTGGGTCTACAACGTCGCGGATGCGACGGTCCAGCGGGTGGACCTTGATACGGGCGAGGTGGTGGCAACTATCCCGACGTCGCTGCCGAAAACACCTGAAGGCTTTATGGTGTTCGGCGGGGGATATCTGTGGCTGGGACCGGTCGAAGGCAATGTTTTGTCCCAAGTTGATACCGGGACGAACACGGAGAGCCACTTGATCGAGGGCACGAAGTTCCGTGGGTTGGCCTTTGGGGACGGTTCGCTTTGGGTCTGCGACGGTTCCGCTATCATGCGCCTTGCCGTTCCCGATTGACCGAGCATTCCAGTTTTCAAGACGCGGAACGCCAAAGCCGACATAGTCCAATTCCGTCCAACGACCGCTATGCGCAGGAAACTGCCACCCACGTAGGAGATCGGAACATGTCGAATTTGTGCGCCCTCGCCAGATGCGCAATCCGGCTGCCAATGGCCGCTTCCGGTCGAACCGAGGTGCCGACGGTTGCTTTCCTCGCTCGGCTTCAGCCGACCTTTCGCCGTCACAAAACTCGGGCACCCTCTGGAACGTGATGTTCCGCTGCGGCGACACCTGGAGCCGTCAACGTGAGATCGCCATGGCGCGCTCGTGTCGACGGGTAGACCGCAGCCCAGGCGAAACGCGCCCCGAACGATGGGGGTGGCGAAGTAGCCTGGCATCGAGCACCTGGTCTGGAGGTGAGTATCCTGACAGTTCGCGTACACCCTGCCAGTGGGGGCAAAGCGACCGGCCGACCGGAGCAACCGGCTCGGTTTTTTTTCGAAGCGAAACGCGGCGGATCATTGGCTGTGCCCCCCTAGCGTTACCTCCCATCAAACTACTTGGGCCAAGGCCGGAGCAGCCTGTCTTGCCCCAATCGAACAGTGACCACGGGCGACTGGCCGGGCCATCGCTGGACGCGGATTGTCCGACGATCCTCCAGAGCGTGAAGCGCCCGGCTGCGCTCAGAACGGCATCGGATACCGGCCTCTTCCCAGATCTGCCGGCTTAGCTTGATTTTGTCCCAACCGCGCATCTTCGAGAGCCGCGCCAGTGTCAGCAGTAAACGCGTCGCTGGATCTGGGACTGCCGCGCGAACCGTTTCCATTGGAAGGACAGCGAATGCCTCGTCGCTCTCTTTCGGGTGTTCCATCTCCGAGTTGTCAGCCTCAGCCGGGCTTTTTGATCCTGGGTTATTTTTTGAAGAAGATGAAGATATTGAAGAGTAGGTATCGGGGTTACGGATGACCGAACACCCCGTGTCGTTTGACCGAACACCCCGTTGCGGACCACCAAACACCTTGTCGCGCCCATCTTGGGCCGCTTCCGGAATGCCTTTTGATACGAGCTTGATCGCTGTTTCCCGGTTCGGAACTTCCAGTACTTCTACCCCTGGCCAGTCCTCCGGTTTTTCACCGTTGGCGCGGAAGCTCCGATATTCCTTGGACAGCATACGCGTTGTATTGGCTTCTCCCCGCGATCCGATCTCGGGCCAAGAAATGTATCGGGGGAAGGTTTGCATCACAGGTGACCGCCTCCCCGACGTTCCAACGCCCGGTTAACGATGTCCCACATCGCGTCGCCCTTCTCACTGCGGAGGTTCCGGCCATACCTGACCACTTCCACATCGACGGGGATCGGATGGCCTAGCACCGCGCGAGCGGCTTCCTCCATTAGGTACGAAATATCGGCTGAAGCCGCTTCAACAGCCGTTTCGTCGACCTCAACGAGCACCGCATCATGCAAAGGAAAGCAGATCCGATACCCAGCTTCTGCCATCGCAATGCATGCCACGCGCAAGATGTCACCTGCCGTCGCCTGCATGGGCCAGTTCTGAAGTGTCGTTTCCCGGGTCCCCTCCTGCTCCCAGGCGTCGCCGACAAGCATCGTCTGCCGGATGTCTGAGACCTCCATCTGCCAGCCGAGTGGAGTCTCTATCCGTCCGGACAGCGTTGCCTGATCGATGCTGTCCCGGTTCCAATCCCAATAGACCTCGTATTGAGATCGGTGCGCGCGAAGCAGATCCGCGGCCTCGTTGACTGACCGCCCGATCCGGGCCGCCAAGCTTTGTTCTTTCTGGCCGTACAGTGTTCCCAGGCTGACCGGCTTCAGCACCTTGTTGCGGAATAGACCATGGCTCTGCTTGGTGGCTGTTTCCGGGATCAGACCAGCAGACCTACCGAACGACAGATAGAAATCACCAGATCGGTAGTGCTGGATCATGACCGGATCGCCACTCAGGTAGGCCGCGATGGCGATCTCCTGGCTGGCCCAGTCGGCGTAGAGCAACGCCTTCCCGGGCGGGGGCGTTACCATGGTCCGCCACCAGTTGTTGCGTAGCATGATGAACTCGGAAGCCATCGGCTGATTGCGCCCGGTCTTCGAGCGATATGCACCAAGACCGACCGAGCGTGTATCCTCGTCCGAGCACGTCAGATTGAGCCGCCGATAGGCCAACTCGCGCTTACCAAGGCGAGCGCGTCCGTCCGGACCGATTGCCAACGGGTGGATCTTTTTCATCTGGCCCAGCGCAATCTGGGCGTCACAGAGAGGCGCGATGATCGAGAACCGGTCCGCCATGGCACGCCAGGTCTTCTCGTCGGTTTTGCGAGCGCCAGTGGGCGTCAATGGCCAACCTTCACCCAATCCTTCGCGGACCAGGAGGTCTTCGAAACGAGCGTGGCTGAAACGACTGTTTTCGTAGACACCGAACTGATCAATCGAAGCGATCATCTCCGCCCGGATGTCGTCCCACGACGCAATGATCTGGTCATGGAGTTCGACATCCACCGGATATCCGTTCCGCTCAAAATGCGCGGTGGCGACGGAGTATCGACCGCGGATCAGAGCGCAATCCCACCAACCCGGCTCCATCTGCGGAAGGAGTTTGCCAAGCAACGCTTCAGCGTCTTCTACGTCTTCCTGGCAGTAATCGAGGATCGTCCGGCGATCATCAGCGCTGAATGGCGGACCAGCGAGTATCCGTTCAATCACCCGGCGCTTGCTTTCATTCTGCCGGGCCGGCAGACCGTGGCAGCGTAGCGCCGCCAGCAGGCTCCCTCTGGCGCCCGTGACAACATTCATCTTGCTCTGGGAGCGACCGTTGGTGATCCGCATATGCTCCGCGTAGAGATCGATGATTGCGTGGGGTAGTTCCCACGCCAACGCCATGTAGCTGCTGATCTCCGCCGCACTGTTGTAGGCGATAAGGACCGTGTTTGGCCCTTGCGGATATGGTGGGCAAGGGCCAAGCTCGTCGCCGAACACTCGGTACACCTCGCCGCTCCACAGATCCTTCGCGACCACGCAGACGACCCATTGGGTACCGTCATCCTGAGGGATGAACTCGAAGTCCACCGAGATCGGACGCAGCGGGGGAGACTGAACGTTCACCGTCTAGCCTTCGCCGCGGAAGCTTTTCAGCACCGGATAGTCCCAGTCGTCGATGACCTGCTTGCCGAAAGCGCGCCGGAACACCGTCTCCTCCGAAACATCTTCAGGCCAGCGCGGCTCCTTGCGGTCCCATTCAGCCTGACTGATCTGGTATTGGCCCACATCCTTGTCCCAGGTCATGCGGGTCCACTGGCTTTTTGCATCCACACAGGCCTCGTGCTTGGCCTCGGTGGCGGAATGCATATTGCCGTCCATGTCAGCTTCCTTCACCAGAAAGAGCATGTTCTTGCCGCTAGCGGTGCAGATTAGGTAGCCGGTGTGGTAGATCAGGCCGTCGGAACCCTCCAGCTCATCGGCTAGATCCGGAACCACGTAGTAAGGCTTGGCCTCCATCTCTTCCGACGTCGGATCGATGAAGATCGGCACTTCCGAAAAAACACCGTCTGGATGAACTCGGAACCATGCCTTCGTCTTGGTAACGACGGGAATGGCCATCGCTTTGCGCGTGATCTTGGGTCTCGCTCCAGTCCGCTTGCGCTCTTTGCGAGCGCGGGTCGCTTGGGCGAAGATGTCACTATCATCCGCGTTCGGCGTCGGCTGGGTCTCGACTTCCGTGCGATCGGCCATGGCCGATTTGACGGCTCCGAGAATTGCTTCCCGGTCTGTATCGCCGTCCATCTCTTCTAGAACGCCGAGGGCCATCGACACGTAGTCTCTGTAGTTCATGCCGAGCTTCTCCGCATCGTCACGAGCTTCTTCGACAGTCGTATGCGACTTTAGCGCTTCAGGGAGTTTGATCGTCGGCATTTGTTTCTCCTTGTTTGGCGACCGCCGAGCACCCTGCCCGGCGGCAGGGTTTAGCGAAGAAGGCGTTTTCCTTCGCGATTTCGGAAATGGAACTCCCTTGGCAAGCGTTCCGGTAGCGAGATGTGGGGCATCATTCCTCACCCCGATAGCTACGTAATGCAGAACCGCGATACTTAACTTTCCCGTTGGGTAGTTTCACCCATTCCGGTCCGACGCCGCGCCTACGCCAACCCTCCATGGTTCGCTTCGGCGCATCGATAATCCGGCTTGCTGAGTCAGTATCGTAGTACTGGTCGTCGGCTACCGGTTCGATCATCTCTCCAAGGCGCCGCTCAACTTCAACAACGGTGTCGGCCCAAATATGAGCGATTCTCCGAACCCGCTCCTCGGGGGAATAAAGGTCGGGAATGCTGGGCTTGTTTAGGTAGAAAGGAGTGGTGGATCTTCTGGCTTTGGACATGCCAGTGACGATTGTCCACTCGCGCGATCAATTACACCAAGCGAACTGAACGGTTCAAATTTTTTGGTTGAGAGTGGACACGCTCGGCCGGACGGCCGGGCAGAGTTTCCGTTGACGTGAGGGATATGTGCGTGACGAAACGCCAAAGCGCAACGGGAATGGTGCGTGACGATTACATAACCGATTGTTTTTTATGGTGGAGCCGATCGGGATCGAACCGACGACCTCGTCATTGCGAACGACGCGCTCTCCCAACTGAGCTACGGCCCCACGGAGGCCTCAATTCGCGCAAAGGCGTGGGGATGTCAAGCCGTCTCCGTCATGTTTTCCCGCACGAATGCCTCGATCTGGGCGGCCGGTCGCGCGCCGGAAAGGCGGGCCACTTCCCGGCCTTTCTGAAACAGCATCAGCATCGGGATGCCGCGGATATCATACCGCACCGTGGCGTCGGGATTGCTCTGCGTGTCGACCTTAACAAACCGCGCCTTGCCGCGCAGGGCCTGAGCGGCCTGCGCGTATTGCGGCGCCATCTGCCGGCAAGGACCGCACCAAGGCGCCCAGAAATCGATGACCAGGGGCATCTGGTCCGTCTTCGCGGCCTTCTCGGCTTCGCGAAAGCTCAGCTCATGCACCTTGCCATCGGCTAGTTTTGCGCCGCAAGTCCCGCATTTCGGGCCGGCCCCGAGCTTGCCTGCGGGAACCCGGTTGGTCGTGCCGCAATCATGGCAGGTCAGTTTGAGATTGCCGCTCATGGGGCACTCCTTGATATTCTTGATTTTGCATATTTAATGGCGCCGAAGTAAAAATCCAAGTCCGGGTGGACCGGAAGCTTGAACGCGGTTCCGGGTCCCTGTTGAGAAAGAGGTCTCGTTTCGCCAGATGGATTGCGTGGGATTTGGGAGCCCCATTCGAACCAGCGATGGATAAAATGCCGCAGCGCGGCGTGTAAACGTCGCAGTTTGCGTTGAATCAATTCAGGCGAGGCCAATTCCGTGACACAGTCTCGCCGGAAGGCCAGGAGAGCCAACAAGGAGGTACACATGTCGCCATCCACTCACGAGATCGCGATCGTTCGGCAGAGTTTCGAGGATCTGCGGCCGCTACACGAGCCGACTTCGATGCAATTCTACGAGTCGCTGTTCCAGCGCGCGCCGGAACTGCGCAGCCTGTTCCGTGAGGATCTGAAGGGACAGGGGATGCGGTTCATGAACACGCTCGGCCTCGTGCTGGCCGATCAGGAGCATCCCGACAAACCCTCGGTCGATTACAACGAGCTGGGCAAGCTGCACTCGACGCTTGGTATTCGGCAGGCACATTTCGAACCGATGCAGGAGGCGATCATCGAGACGCTGCACAGCCGGCTCGGCGCGGACCTGACTGAAGAGCTCGAAGCGGCCTGGCGTGCTTTCTTCTCGGAGTTTGCGACAAAGTTGATCGCGGCGGGGAATATCCCCGAGTAAGCCGGCTCCTTCGCGAGAGGGTCCGTGTCCCGGGTGGGCAGGGGCCGCATCAACGTTCCTGAGGCCGCTGACAGCAGATAGGGGCGTTGGTGCGGAAACGAGACCAGTGGCCGCCGTTCCAGCGGCGGTCCTTTGCAGCGGTCTGGCGCTTTGCCATCCGCGCGAATGCACCGGTCAAACACGGATTTGGCCATGATGAACTACACCGTTTAGGCGCGCGACCGGTTCCTGTTTCTCTATCTTTCACACCCGGAGACCGGCGTCTCTGCCCGCTGTGCCGAGATCGTGAGAACGTCTTGTGAGGCTGGTCCTCATGCCAAGACGCATCTCGCAGGAGGGAATAGCGGTTGCGGCGTGTCGTCTCCCTCGCAGGATGCCAGTCCTTCTCGATCCTCGACTTGCGCTTTGTGACCCAGCTGGGCGCCATCACGCCAAGGTGACCTGCCATCTTGTTGATCGGATTGCAGAGATGTCGCACCGGCCGCTACGATGGCAGCACCTCAAAGGGGATCGAACTTGACCATCGAGCCGGCGCTTCTTTCTATCCGCTTCGGAACCGGGCGTGCACCGGACCAACCGGATCCCGCCGCCCCTGATGAGCTCATTGCGTCATTGGCCTCGCCCGAACGTCTCGCGGAAAAATACCCCTCCCCCGATATGGCCGAAGCCAATGCGCGCGCCTTGCGTCTGGCCGCATTGAAGCGGGACCTGCGCGACCGGACGGACCCGGAAAGTGAACGCGCATTCGATGCGCTTCGGGCCGAGGCAACCGCGCAGATGCAGCTCGCCCGGAAACATCGGATCGCCCGCGCGCTCGACAGCGCTGCGCCGCTCCGCGAACGGTTGGAATGGTTCTGGGCCGACCATTTTACCGTCGCCCTGCGTGGCGCAGCGGAACGCCGGATTGTCTCCGATATCTTCATCGCAGAGGCGATCCGGCCACATGTCACTGGCCGGTTTGCGGATATGCTCAAGGCGGTGGTGAAGCATCCAGGCATGTTGCGTTACCTCGACCAGGCTGCTTCGGTTGGGCCGAATTCCGTTGTGGCCCGGCGTCGGCCCGGGGCCGGCCTCAACGAGAATCTTGCCCGTGAGTTGCTGGAACTGCACACGCTCGGGGTGAAAGGGGCATATGGGCAGGCGGACGTGCACCAACTCGCCGAGTTGTTGGCAGGCCTGTTCGAAAATCCGGGAAAGGGGTTTCTGTTCCTGCCGCAACGAGGCGAGCCCGGCGCGAAACAGGTACTTGGGAGGTCCTATGGAGGGGCTCAGCCCCGCCTCGATGACATTGACAGCTTTCTGGAAGACATCGCCAATCATCCAGACACGGCGCAGCATATTGGCCGAAAGCTGGCCGTGCATTTCGTCGCCGACGCACCCGTCCCGGCGCTGGTCAATGCCTTGTCGCGTCGGTTCCGGGAAACAGACGGCGACCTGTTTGCGGTGGCTGCGGCATTGGTTGAACATCCGGCGGCGCTGGTCCCGGAACGGACAAAGATACGTCAACCGATGGATTTCATCGTCGCTGGCCTGAAATCTCTGGGGCATACGGGCGAACAGATCGCGGGCTATGAAAACCGGGTCTTCGTCCAACGCGTTGTACGGCCGATGACACTTATGGGGCAGCCCTGGCTGTTGCCGCCTGGGCCGGATGGCTGGCCGGAGGAGGCGGCGCATTGGACCACGCCGCAGGGGCTGGCCCGTCGGATAGACTGGGCGACCCGGATTGCCGGCCATATGGGGCGCGGTGTGCCCGATCCGCGCCGCTTCGTGTGGGACGCGCTTGGGCCGCTGGCGTCACCCCGGCTTGTCCACGCCGCGGCCGCGGCCGAAACCCGACGCGAGGGGGTGGCCATCGTGCTGGCCTCTCCTGATTTTCAGCGGCGATAGAGGGTCGGAATGAATCTCAAGGCTCTGAACAGACGTCAGTTCCTGCGCGCGAGCGGTGCCGTTGGCTGTTGTGCGGCGGCAAGTCCGCTGGTTGCGCCGGTAGCTTTGGCATCGGCACCCTGGGACCAACGGCTGGTGGTCATTGTCCTGCGCGGCGGCATGGACGGGCTCGACGTTCTGCGCCCCCATGGCGACCCGGACCTGGTGCGATTGCGGCAGCGCTGGCTGGCGCCGGATGCGCAGGCGGGGATGCGGGATCTTGATGGTTTTTTCGGCCTGCACCCGGCGTTGGACGGGCTCTGGTCACTCTGGCAGGCGGGCGAGCTGGGTTTCGCCCACGCCGTTTCCACGCCCTATCGCGACAAGCGCAGCCATTTCGACGGCCAGGACCTGCTGGAGGCCGGGGCGTCCCACAGGCCGAACGGAACAGTACCGCGCGATGGCTGGCTGAACCGGATGTTGCAGCAGGTGCCCGGGCTGCAGGCCGAGACGGCCTTCTCGATCGGGCAGGAAAACATGCTGTTGCTGCGCGGGGCGGCAGATGTGTCGAACTGGGCGCCCGATGCCGGCTTTCGGCTGTCGTCGCAGGGGCAACGCCTTTTGCAAGCCGTCTACGAGGAGGATGACGCCTTCCACGAAGCATTGGAGGAGGCGATCGCGCTGATGTCCGAGATCGAGGCCGATGAGGCAGCGGAGGCGCCGGACGATAACATGATGGCGATGAGCGAGATGATGGCGGCGTCGAAGAACAACCGACGCAATCTCGACATGGTCGAGTTCCTCGTTGGCCGGCTGCGCCGCGAGACGCGGATCGCCGCCTTTTCGATTGCCGGTTGGGACACGCATCGCAACCAGACCATGCTGCTCTCACGGGCGCTCGGGCAGCTTTCGGAGACGATCATGGCGCTCAGGGTCGGGCTCGGACCGCTCTGGTCGAAGACGGCTGTGGTGGCGATGACCGAGTTCGGCCGCACCGCGCGGGAGAACGGCACACGCGGGACCGATCACGGGACGGGTGGCGCGATGCTCTTTGCCGGTGGTGCAATCCGGGGCGGGAGGGTGCATGGCAGTTGGCCCGGGCTTGGCGAGGACGCGCTTTATGCCGGGCGCGACCTGATGCCGACGGCCGATGTCCGCTCCTATGCGGCGGCGGTGATGCGGGAGCATCTCGGATTTTCGCGCTCCGTCCTGGAACAGACCGTTTTCCCGGGGCTGGACATGGGCGAGATCCGGGGGCTGATTGCCTGATCGGGAAGCTACCTGCACGGCGGTACAACTGGCCAAAGAGCGAACCTGCCAACAGGAGGGAGACATTGGATCCCCGTTCGCACAACCGCGGTTGCATCGCACGCAGCTTCGATCAAGTGGCCGAACCGACACAGAGTGCTGCCCGTCTTGCCAGAAGACCAGCAGGGTCTGTTTTGGCGAATTGCGGTGCCCGCGCGGCGCGGTCCGGGGCTCCGCAGTAGCGCTCACGAGGCAGTCAGAACGGGCCGGTTCCTGTTAGGCGCGTTTCCACCAGATCGCTGATCTCGCCAATCGCGCTGCGCGAGGGCAGGCGGTTCAATACCGCAGCT
This sequence comes from Tropicimonas sp. TH_r6, assembly GCF_033101155.1. NCBI lineage: Bacteria > Pseudomonadati > Pseudomonadota > Alphaproteobacteria > Rhodobacterales > Roseobacteraceae > Tropicimonas > Tropicimonas sp. TH_r6. The sequence continues at coordinate 39,502 of NZ_JAWMPX010000035.1, read as the reverse complement.
TGGAGCGTGTTCGCGGCATCCGCGAGGGCGGAATCTCCGGCGCTCTGGGCGATGGACGACAGGAACTGCGCGACATACTCCATCTGCTCCGCATCCATCGGATGCGAGATGACCGAGGCCACGTGGGAGAGATCGTCCCGCAGCGCGATGAGGTCGGGCGCGACCGTGTCGGAGCTGAGAACGCGCGGCCCACCCGGCTGCTCTTCCATTGGCAGGTGGATCAGCACAGCCTGTTGGAAGCTCGCGAGACTGGTAATGGGTTTTTCCAGAAAGCCATCTGCACCAGCGGCCAGCGCTTCGGTTTCCGCTGCGCTGTCGCCGCTGGTTCCGAGGATGACAGGCACGCGCTGGTCCGAGGCAACGAGTTCCCGGATCAGATCGGCGCCGGAGCCATCCGGCAGACCCATGTCGACGATCACGGCGCTTGGCCGGTAGACCGCGAGGTGACGATGGGCGGAGGCCAGGCAATCGGCCCGGCGGATGCGTGCGCCGGAGCGCAGGCAGAGCAGGCGCATTGCCTCGCAGGCGAAACGACTGTCTTCGACGACCAGAACGGTCAGGCCCAGGAGGGGACGCTCGGGCGTGGGTTTGCGCGCCATCATCTGGGTGGTGAGTTCATCAGGCATGGTCCTTCCCTTTCCTATTCCCTCTCACATGAGGGTGATTCTGCCTAACGGACGGTAAACAGCCGCCACCCGGACGCTGCGCCGCAGGCGCGGAGCCTTGCAGAAACTGCCCTTACGGCGCGATAAGGCGCGCGAAACGCTTCTCTACCCTTCAAAGGAGTCGAAAATGATCGGACGTCTGAATCACGTCGCCATTGCAGTGCCGGATCTCGAAGCCGCCGCCGAGCAATATCGCAACACGCTGGGTGCCAAGGTCGGCGAGCCGCAGGACGAGCCGGATCACGGCGTCACCGTGGTCTTCATCGAGCTGCCCAACACCAAGGTCGAGCTGCTCTTCCCGTTGGGCGAGAAATCCCCGATCCAGGGCTTCCTCGACAAGAACCCGGCCGGTGGCATCCACCACATGTGCTATGAGGTCACCGACATCATCGCCGCCCGCGACGCGCTGTTGGAAAAGGGCGCCCGTGTTCTTGGCAATGGCGAGCCGAAGATCGGCGCGCACAAGAATCCGGTCCTCTTCCTGCATCCGAAAGACTTCAACGGCTGCCTGATCGAGCTCGAACAGGTCGGCTGACGCGTTTCCCGTTCAGACCGTAGCGGCAAAGGCAGCCTTTCGCCTTTGGCTCCGGCGCATTTGCCGCTACATCCTGTTCTTGGAATAGAATGGGAAGCTTTCTGAATGGCGATTACCTCCGCGCTCGTCCTGCTGGCCGTGATCTGGTTCATGCTGCTCTTCATCGTGTTGCCGCTCCGGCTGACCACGCAGGAAGAGGCGGGAGATATCGTCCCGGGCACGCCGGCCTCCGCGCCGACCAACCCGCAGCTCAAGCGCAAGGCGAAGATCATCACGCTCATCGCTCTGCCGCTTTGGGCTATTCTTTGCGCGATCATCCTGACTGGCGCGATAACCGTTGACGATTTCGACCTGTTCCATAGGTTCGGACCGGGGAGCGAAACGCCCGCGTCATCGGAGTAAAAAGATGAAAACCCTGCTGAAATTCGGCCTTTCCCTGGCATTGCTTGCTCCCGCAGCTGCAATCGCCGAGGGCATGGCCAACATGGCGAACCCCGCCGCTGTCTTCTGCAAAGAGCAGGGCGGAAAATACCTGATCGTCAGCGACGACAAAGGCGAGCGCGGGCTTTGCGAACTGCCCGATGGCACCACGGTCGATGGCTGGGACTATTTCCGCGAGAACTGGGACAAGGCGTCTAGCGGGAACTGACCGCGACGTCGCGCGACTCCAGCCTGTGATAGAGGTGGGTGAAGGTCGCCGCTCCCAGGATCGGCACGAAAAGATTCACGATCGGGATCGATAGCGGCGCAGCCATGAGCGCGCCGGCCAGCCAGATCTCAGGCAAATGGCGCCTGCGCGCGGCCTTGGCGCCGGCGCGGCCGACCCGGCGCATGGCGACGAGCTGGAAATACTCCCTCCCGAGCAGGAAGCCGTTGACGATCCAGAACAGGATCGGCGCGAAGGGCCCGACCATGAAGTAGAGGATCAGCGCGACCAGGTTCACGATCAGGATCAGGCCAAGGAAACTGATTGAGTCTTTCAGCGCCTCGCCCCAGTTCACCGGCGGCGCCGGGGGCAGATGCGGGTAGTGGCTGGATTCCACCGCCTCGGCGACTTCGTCGAGGAAAAGCCCGGTGAAGGCAGAGGCGACCGGCACCATCAGGAAGACCGAGGCCAGCAGCATAAGACCGATCGTGGCGGCCGAAAAGATCTCCCCGGGCAGGCCGATGGAATAGCCGAACAGCGTGAAGCTCTCCGGCAGCAGCCATCCCACGAGCCAGACCAGCCCCCATGTCGCACCAGCCAGCAGTCCCACGGTCAGGCCGAGGCCGAGGAAGAAGACCTTGAGGAAGCGCCGATCGCTCAGCTGTCCAAGGGCGAGGGAGACATCCGAGAACAAGTTCATTCATCAACCCATTGCACAATGGCATCGAGATCCGGGCGGGGGCGCTCGGGCGGCGTGCGCGTCTCGGAGCCGATATGCAGGAAGCCGGCGACGAATTCATGCGGTTTCAGCGCCAGCCCCTCTTCGAGGAAGGGACGGTCGAAACTGGCCCATCCCGTCAGCCAGTTGGCGCCCCAGCCGGCGGCGAGGGCAGCGGCGAGCAGGTTCTGGCAGGCGGCACCGGCCGAAAGCACCTGTTCCAGTTCGGGCACGGCATCGTTGAGCTTCGGCGCGCCGATCACGGCGACAACGAGATCGGCATCGGCGAACTGGCGCACCATCTTCTCGGCCTGTTCAGGGGCGATGCCAAGGGCGATGGCGCGATCGGGGATCATCAGCGCAAGCCGCTCCAGCGCCGGTTTCGTCAGCACGATAAAGCGCCAGGGCTCCAGCTTCTTGTGATCGGGCGTGCGTGCGGCGATGGCCAGCAGTGGACGCAGCGCTGCGGCATCGGGCACCGGCGTGGTCAGTGTCTTTGCCGGGCGCGAGCGGCGTGTGGCGAGAAAGTCGAGAGCGGCCTGATTGGGCTGGGGCATGGGGTCTCCTGCAAACCTGTAGGCCCCTAGTTAAGTACTCCCGAAGAGATCCTCCAGATCCGAGATGAGTCCATCGACCATTCTGTCATGCCGCGGACCGGGCTGGCGGGCGGCGACGGTCTCGGCCAGCGGGTCCTGGGCGCGGGTCGGGGCGCCGGAAAGGGCCTCCAGCGCGGCATGGCCGCAGAAGGGCACATAGACCTCCGAATAGCCGCCTTCATGAACCAGCACGAGCCGCCCGTCGCAGAGATCGTCGGCCGCCGCGCGGGTGCGGGCGGTCAGGGCACGAAAGGTCTCGGCGCTGGCGAGCATACGTGAAAGCGGGTCAATGGCGCAGGCGTCGAAGCCGCAGGCGACAACGATCACATCGGGTCGGAACCGTTCCAGCGCGGGGAGGACGAGCCGGTCGAAGGCCGCGAGATAGCCGAAATGTCCGGTGCCCGGGGGCAGGGGAATGTTCATGTTGGCGCCGAACCCCGCGCCCGCACCGCGATCCTCTGCATCGCCGGTGTCGAGCGGGTAATTGCGCTCCTGGTGCATCGAGATCGTGAGAACCTCGGCGCGGTCATAGAAGATCGCTTCGGTGCCATTGCCGTGATGCACGTCCCAGTCCAGCACGGCGACCCGGCCGACGAGACCTTCGGCGAGGGCGGCCTCGACGGCGATGGAGATATTGGCGAGGAGACAGAACCCGTTGGGGAACTCGGGCAGGCAGTGATGTCCCGGCGGGCGAGAAAGCGCATAGGAGCTGTCGAGTTCGCCGTTCAGCACGTCGAACAGGGCCGCCCGGGCGAGACCGGCCGAGAGCGTGGCGATTTCATACCCGCCCTGCCCGAAGGGTGTGCGCAGCCCAAGCTCGCCACCGCCCTGTGCCGAAAGCTCTCGAAACTCGCGCAGGTAGCCGCGCGGATGCACGCGCAGCAATTCTTCTTCGGTCGCAGGGTCGGCGCCACGCAGGGACAGGTGCTTGTCGAGCCCACTCACCCGTATCAGGTTCAGCAACCGCCGCTTTGCCTCCGGATTTTCCGGCAGGCCGCCCTGGACCGGCTGGACCAATCCGCCGACTGGCAGTGTCATCGCGTAATTTCCGCCGCCATGCCAGAAACAGTGTTCGTCCCAGTAAAACCCCGTGGCCACGATGGTACTCCCTTCGACCCGCTGCTAGCCTAAGGGCGCATCCGCGTAACTGGAAGAAGTCATGAAGAAAGCGACATTGGCGCATCTTGCCACACCGGGTGCGGAGATCGCGGTGCGCGTGACGCCGAAGGCCTCGCGCAATGTCGTCGAGCCCGGCCCGGCGGGGCTGCGGGTCTATGTCACGACAGCGCCGGAAGGCGGCAAGGCCAATGCGGCCGTGCGAAAGCTGTTGGCCAAGGCGCTAGGAGTTGCGCCGACCAGTCTGACATTGGTCCGGGGCGAGACCGCGCGGGAAAAAGTGTTTCGAGTCGCGTGACACTCGGGCGCGAAAGGGGACGGAGAGGGCGAACGCTTGCTGCGGGTGCAAATCTGCGCAGCAAGCGCCGAGCCTGCCCGCCGGAATGCGCGACGATTCCTGTTCCTTTCGATTTGTCAGGACGCGCCCAAGCCGTTCACTCCCATGGGCGTTCGGCGACGACATGCGTCCGTCGGGAAGCTCCGGAACTGGCCCGGTGACCAGCCCCCGTTTTCCCCAGCGACCCCATGAGTCCTTGGCGCGCCAGGCGTTGTTGTCACGAGATACACAGCTTTCGCCGTCCTTAGGTCTCGGCCTTCCGTCGGGCGCCAGACAACAACAGCAGCGCCGCGCCCAACAGGAATGCCCCCGTCGTGATGGCCCAGCTTCCGGCGAGAAACACCCCGAGCGCACCGACCGTCGTGGTGACTTCGAAGGGCAGGATCCCTTGCAGCGGCGGCCAGAGACCGCCATCCAGCACGACATGGCCCAACGTGACCAGCGCCAGCGCCGCAATCGCCAGCGCCGAAAGCTGTGTCAGCACCGAGACCAGCCGTGCCCGCCGGGGCTGGACCAGCGCCCGGCGCATGGCTTCGACCTGCCGCTGGACATCTTTTTGCACCGCCAGAAGTGCGGGCACCATCAGCAGCACCAGCACCACGCCGAAGCCGAGCCCGTAGACCAGCGTTATCACCGTTGGCTTGAGGAACTGTGCCTGCCGCGACGGCTCGTAGAGCAGCGGGGTCAGGCCGATCACCGTTGTCAGGGTCGTCAGCAACACCGGGCGAAGCCGGTCGGCGGCCGCGTCGATCACCGCCGGGACAAGGCCGCGATCCCGCGAATACTCGTCCACGGTCGTCACCAGCACGATGGAATCGTTGATAATGATGCCGGACATGCCGATCAGCCCGATAATGGTGAACATCGAGAGCGGCATGTTCCAGGCCGCATGGCCGTAGATCGCGCCGATGAAACCGAAGGGGATGACAGCCATGATCAGCAAAGGCCGCGTCCAACTCGAAAACACCCAGGCCAGGGTTAGGAAGATCCCCATCAGGCAGAGCCCGTAGCCCACCAGCGCGTCGTTGAAAAAGTCCTGTTCCTGCTCGGCCAACCCCGAAAGCCGCCATTGCACACCCTGTTCCTGCTCGATCCGTGGCAGGATCTCCTCGCGCAGGCTCTTCAGGATCTCCTCGGCCCGCGCCGGATCGTCTTCCGAGATGTCGCCGGTGACGGAAACGATGCGAATGCCGTTCTCGCGGTGGATGGTGGAGAAACCGGTGCGGCGGGAGACCTCGACGAGATCGGCCAGCGGCACATACTGCCCGGCCTCGCTGCGCAGCTGGGTGCGCGCCATGAAATCCGCCGTCAACTCCTCCTCCGGCAGCTCGACCCGGATCTCGGCGCTGCGCGGCCCGACCGGGAAGGTCGCTGCCTCGATTCCGCCGAGCCGGTTGCGCAACACGCGCCCGAGCCCGTCGATGGTGAAGCCGAGGGCCGCGCCCTGTGGCGTCAACTCGAGGATCAGCTCCTCCTTGTCGTAGGAGAGCGTGTCCTCGACCGCCGAAACCTCGCCAAACTGGCCCACGGCAGTCTTGAGCGCCTCCGCCGCGGCCTTGAGACGCTCAGAACTGGCGCCGAAGAGCTGCACGTCGAGCGCGTCGCCACCCGGGCCGGAGCGCCAGCCCCGGAAGGAGATCGTCTCAACCAGCGGGTGCCGTTCCACGCGGTCCTGCAGGTCGGAGACGAACTGGAAACTCGAATAGGGACGCAGGTCGGGGTCGATCAGTTCCACGGCGATGGAGCCAAGCTGGTCGGCATCCTTGTTCTCGACGCCCGAGAGCCCGCGCCCTGTATTGCCGCCAACCTCGGCCAGCGCATAGGTCACGGGCGGGGTGCCGTATTTCTCCGCATATTCGGCATCGAGCGCCTCGACGGTTGCCTGAAAGGCGCGCATCTGGGCAAGGGAATCCGCCCGGGTCGCGCCCGGCGCCATGGCGAAATTGCCCGAGACCGAACCCTCCTCCGGCGCCGAAAAGAAGCGGAAGGGCACGTCTCCGCGCACGAACAGGGCAACCTGAGTGGACAGGAGCAGGACCAGCGCGGCCAGCACCGGATACCGGGCCCAGAGCACGAACCCGACGAAGGGGCGGAAGGCATTGTGCCGGAACCAGCCGAAGCCGCGATTGACCTGCCGCGAGGGCCAGTCATACCAGCTCTCCTTTTCATTGGCGGCGTGGAGCGAATGGGCAAGGTGGTTGGGCAGGATCAGGAAGCATTCGACCAGCGAGGCCATCAACACGACGATCACGGTGAAGGGGATATCAGCGATCATGTCGCCGAAGCGGCCCTCGATGAAGGTCAGGCCGGCAAAGGCGATGACAGTGGTGATCGTCGCCGAAAACACCGGGCCAGTCATGCGCCGCGCCGCGCGCTCGGCAGCCACGGCCGGCGCCTCGCCCAGTTGGCGCACGCGGAAGTCGGCATGTTCGCCAACAACGATCGCGTCATCGACGATGATGCCAAGCGTGATCAGCAACGCGAAAAGCGAGATCATGTTGAGCGTCAGCCCGGCCGCATACATCAGCGCAATGGCCGAGAGCAGCGCCACCGGGATGCCCGCCGCAACCCAGAGCGCCGTGCGGGCGTTCAAGAACAGGAAGAGCAGGCCCACGACGAGCGCCAGCCCGGTGAGCGCATTGTCCAGCAGGACGCCGATACGGCTGGAAATGGCCTCCGATCGGGTCCGGATCAGCTCGATTGTGACCCCTTCGGGCAAGCCCAGCATCATCTCCTCGGAGACCGACTCGATATCGGCCTGGATATCCAGCGCGTCGCCCTGCGCGGAGCGGTCCACCCGGACCGAGATGGCCGGGTCCGGGCCGCGGAAATAGCTGCGCTGCCGGTCGGCGCCCTCGGTGCGGATCGTGGCAACATCGCCGATGGTCAACCGCGCGCCGTCGCGGGCCGAGCGCAGCGGGATACCCGCGATCTCCTCGGCCGATCGTTTCTCGCGCCCCGTGCGTACCCGCGCATTGGCGCCCTGAACATCGCCGGCCGGGTCCGCGGCGACCTCGCCGGCAATCGCATCGGCGATTTCGGCCATGGTCACGTTGTGCCGCACCAGTTCCAGCGTCGGAACTTCGACGATGACCTGCGGCGCCGCCAGCCCCCGGATTGTCGTCCGGGTCACCCCTTCGGCAAAGAGCCGGGAGACGAATTCATCGGTGAATTGTGCCAGAAGTTCGACCCCGACCGGCCCCGAGATCACCACGTCCGACACCCGGTCCCGCCACGCGCGCCGCCGCACGACCGGGTCGTCGGCATCCTCCGGCAGGGTGGTCACCGCGTCCACCGCCTGCTGAACGTCTTCCGCTGCCTGGCCCATATCCACGCCCGGCTCGAATTCCAGCGAGATCGAGGCCCGCCCTTCGCTCGATGTCGAAAAGGAGGAAGACACCCCGTCCACCGCCAGAAGCGTCGGCTCCAGCAATTCGACGATGGCGCGGTCGACATCATCCGCACCGGCCCCGTCCCAGGCAACCGAGACGGAGACCTCGTCGAGAACCACGTCCGGGAAGAACTGCGCCCGCATGCGCGGCAGCGAGAAAAGCCCCGCCGCGATCAGGAACACGAGAAGTAGGTTCGCGGCGGTGGCGTGGCGGGTGAAGTAGGAGAGGAGCCCGCGGGCGCTATCGGCAGCTTGCGACATGGCTCAGCCCCCCATGCGGCTTTCGAGCCGCTCGACCATCCGCGCCGGCACCATCTCTTCGCGCAGCTGCGACAGCACCCGTTCACGCGCCTCGGCCGGCATCCGGCTGTTTGCCTCGACCGCCGCGATCAGCGCCGCGCGCCGCTCCGGCGACAGAGCGATCATCTCCTGATCGCCCCCGCCCTGGCCCCCGGCCATGGCCGTGCCCTGACCGCCGCCCTGCGCGACCTGCTCCGCCGCCTCTGCCGAAAGATCGCGCACAAGTACGCCCGGTCCCAGAAGCGGTGAGCGTTCGGTCACGACCCGTTTGCCTTCCAGCCCTGCGGCGGCGACGATCACGTTATCGCCCTGACGGCGCAGCAGCTCGACCTCGGCCACCGTGAGCCGGTTCTCCGGCCCGATCACCAGCACCGAGCTGGCCGCATCGACCGCCGTTGCCGGCAGCACGGCGACGTCGCTCAACTCCGGTTCGCGCACATGTACGGTGACAAAATCGCCCGGCCGGAAGCCGGCATAGTCGTCCAGCCGCGCGAAGATCAGGCGCCCGGTCTGTCCCTCGCCGACCGAGGCATCGACACGGCTGATCTGTCCGCGCGCCTCGAGATCCAGGCCCAGCACGTCCAGAGTGGCGCGGACGGGGGCGTCGATCAACGACCCGTCCGCATCCAGCAGGCGGGCATATTGCGTGGTCGAGAGCCGGAAGGCGACCTCCAGCGTGTTAGGGTCGATCAGCGTCGCAAGCCGTTCATTCATCGAGACAAGCCCGCCCTCGACGATATCGACATCCGCGAGCGTGCCGGTGAAGGCGGCATGGACCTCGGTATCTTCCAGCCCGCGCTCGGAATCGGAGAGCGCAAGGCGGGCGCGCCCGAGCTGGTTGCGGGCCTGTTCGAGCCGGTTCTCGGCCGAGGCCTCGGCCATCTGGCGCGAGACGACGGCCTGGTTGGCGGAAGATTCGGCGAGCGCGGCGGTCTCGATTGCCGCTTCCGTGCCGACACCGCGATTGGCGAGGTCCCGCTGCCGCTGCAGCGCCTGACTGCGCAGCTCCGCCTGGGCGCGCGCGGCTGCCAGCTCGTCGCGCACGAGAGCGATATTGCGTTCCGCATCGCGCAGCTCGACCTCGGCTTCGGCAAGATCGGTCCGGGCGCGTTCCAGATCGGATTCCGCATCCGTGGGATCGATCCGGGCGAGCAGGCTGCCCTGCTGCACCGTGGCGCCCGCGTCAAAATCCGCGGCCAGCTCGACAATCCGCCCTGCAGCCCCGGCCCGCACCTCAAGCATCCGGCGGCTCTCGACCTGTCCGAAGGCGGTGATGACCGGCGCGACGGCCTGCGCCTCGACGGAGACGGAATTGACCGCCATAATCCGCTCGCGGGCGGGACGCTCTCGGCTCTCGCGCGCCATCCGTTCTTCGACCGCCTGGTTGAAGACGATCCCGGCATAGGCGAGCACGCCCAAAGTGACCGAAAACAGGAACAGTCCGACCAGGGATCGGCGAAGAAACTGCATGTTCGGGTCCTTCCGGTTTCTGCTGTGCAGCACTGCTGCTCAACCTAGCCCGGTTTGTCCAGAGCGCAAAGGCACGGCTTCGTTACGAACAGCGAGCGTGGGACCCGCCAGCGGCAGATCGATCAAGGAAGTGGCACCGGCGCGAAACAGTGACCCGAAACGGTCAGGCAGGTGTTGCAACGAAGGACGCGCGCCCGGTCAAGGCGCGCGTTGAATTGACTGCTGTATCACTGTGAAAGGCCGCCAGGCGGGGCGCTGTTAATGCACGTCCACCGGGATCATGTCATTCTGCCGGGCGAGATCAAAGGCCAGGCCGCGCCCCTGCACCAGCGCCAGCCTTTGGCCGTCCGCGTCATGCACCGCGTAGAGCTTCTTCACTCCCTCAGCCTGCGCGCGCAGCTCATCCGGAAGGTCGTCCGGCACGACCGGACGAATATAGACGATAGGCCGGCTTTCCGGCGTCTGCGCCTCGAAATCGAGTTTATGGTCCATTTCCGCCTCCTTATGCCCGGTTGATCTCGATTGTCTGCACCACGGTCTCTGGTTGCAGCTGTTCAAGGTCGACATGCAGCAACCCGTTTTCCATCGTCGCGCCGGTGACCTCGACCCCGTCGGCCAGCACGAAACTGCGCTGGAACTGGCGGGCGGCGATGCCGCGATGCAGGAAGATCCGTTCGCAATCCTCTTCGGACTGCCGGCCTCTGATGACCAGTTGGCGGTCCTCGATCGTGATCGACAGGTCGGCTTCGGCGAATCCGGCCACGGCAAGTGTTATGCGGAAGCTGCGCTCGCCGGATTGTTCGATATTATAAGGGGGATAGCCTTCGTTGCCGGATTTGGCGGTCCGTTCAACGAGGCGTTCGAGCTGCTCGAAGCCGAGCAGGAAGGGGTGCGACCCCAGGGCAGTCTTGGTCATCGGGCACGTCCTTTCACGAAGCGAGCATGCATATTGCGGACCCCGCAACCGGGCGCCCGGCTTCAAATATGGGCTCCGACACCCTCCGCTGCAAGGTAAGGCTTGGCGGAAGCCGGTCACAGGCCCTATAATCAATCCGTTACCGCGCAGAGTCTGCATGCAGGGACGGAATGAACACACCTACAGAAATGGATCCGATAGAGGTCAAGCGCGTCAAGCTACAGGTGCTGGCGCGTGAGCATCGTGACCTCGACGACGCGATCAGCGCATTGGAAGCCACAGGCACGGCCGATCCCTTCACGATACGTCGGCTGAAGAAGCAGAAGCTATACCTGAAGGACCAGATCGCCGTGCTCGAGGATGCCGTGACGCCTGACATTATCGCCTGAGGAAATGCCGGCGACGCTTGCGATTGCAACGCGACACGCGGGTGGTATTGTGCGCGCTCCTTTCAGATGGAGGGCGTGATGCCGGAGCCGAAGGTGGGAATCATCATGGGCAGCCAGTCGGACTGGCCGACCATGAAAGAAGCCGCGACAATCCTTGACGAACTGGGCGTGCCCTATGAGGCGCGCATCGTTTCCGCGCACCGGACGCCGGACCGTTTGTGGGACTATGGCAAGGGCGCTGCGGCGCGCGGGCTGAAGGCCATCGTGGCCGGTGCCGGCGGGGCCGCGCATCTGCCGGGCATGGTCGCCTCCAAGACGCGGGTGCCGGTGATCGGCGTGCCGGTGCAGAGCCGGGCACTCTCGGGCGTCGACTCTCTCTATTCCATCGTGCAGATGCCCAAGGGCTTTCCGGTCGCCACCATGGCCATCGGCGTTGCGGGTGCGGCCAATGGCGGGCTGATGGCTGCGGCGATCCTGGCCAACGAGGACCCGGACCTGGCCGAACGCCTCGATGCCTGGCGCGCGGCGCTCTCGGCCTCGATCCCCGAGGTGCCGGTCGATGAGTGAGCCCCTGCCTTCCGGATCTACCATCGGCATCCTTGGCGGCGGTCAGCTCGGGCGTATGCTCTCGGTCGCCGCGTCGCGGCTCGGCTATCGCTGCCATATCTTCGAGCCCGGCGCCGCGCCCGCTGGCGACGTGGCCGCCAAGGTGACCAATTCACCCTATGACGACAGCGCAGCGCTTGAGGCTTTCGCCCGCTCGGTCGATGTCGTGACGTTCGAGTTTGAGAACGTGCCCGCCGAGGCGCTCGATCGTCTCGAAGCGATCCGCCCGCTGCGCCCCAACCGCAAGGCGCTGGCCGTCAGCCAGGACCGGTTGGTGGAGAAAGACTTCCTGACCGGGTTGGGGCTGGAGACAGCACCCTATGCCAATGTCGAGAGCCTCGCCGACCTCGAAGCGGCAGTGGAAACGCTCGGCTGCCCGTCGATCCTGAAGACCCGCCGTCTGGGCTATGACGGCAAAGGACAGGTTCGGCTCACAGCACCGGAAGAGGCCGCGAGCGGTTTCGAGGCGATGAAGGGCGCAGCGGCCGTTCTGGAAGGCTTTGTCGAGTTCTCGAGCGAAATTTCTGTCATTGCCGCGCGCGGGGCGGATGGGCAGGTCGCCTGTTTCGATCCCGGCGAGAACCTGCATGAGGGCGGCATCCTGCGCCGCACGACCGTTCCGGCCCCGATCCCCGCGCGGCTGCGCACGGATGCGGTGCTTCTGGCCGGGCGCATCCTGAACGCGCTGGATTATGTCGGCGTGCTCGGGGTCGAGCTTTTCGTCACGCCACGCGGGCTGATCGTCAACGAGATCGCGCCGCGGGTTCATAACTCCGGTCACTGGACGCAGAATGGCTGCGCGGTCGACCAGTTCGAGCAGCATATCCGCGCCATTGCCGGCTGGCCGCTGGGCGACGGAAGCCGGCAGGCCGATGTGGTCATGGAGAACCTGATCGGTGAGGACATGGAGCGGGTGCCGGAACTGGCGGCGGATCCCGCCGTGGCGCTGCATCTCTATGGCAAGGCCGAGACCCGGGCCGGGCGCAAGATGGGGCATGCCAACCGGATTGCAGCGATGGGCGGGTAGCACGTCTGCACTTGGCGCGATTGGTGCGGCTTGGGTTGCGCGTCTTGTCTGGCGCAGTGGACGGTTGCTAAGCTCGATTATCTGCCGTTCCGACCTGCCCGCGTCGCTCCTGCCCAGTCGCACAGGCCAATCCCGGCGGTAAACCGCTCTTTGAGCCGGGTGCTATCCCATAGCAACGCCCTGCTGTTGACCTCCGAACGCTTTTTCGGCCCCTTGCCTCCATTGCCCGAAACGCGGAGATACTTCAGACATGCAGCTTACCAAGTCCCTTTCGTTCCTGATTGCCCTATGCCTCGCCCTGCCCGCAACCGCGGAACAAGGGCGTTTCTCCGTTTCCGTCGCCGGGTTCGGTGCCGGGACAATCGCCTATTCCGGCAGCGAATCCGGTGGGCGCTACAAGGCCAATGGCCAGGTCGCCTCATCGGGTCTTGCTCGCGGCCTCTACCCGGCCAATATCACGGTTGCGGTGAACGGGTCGGTCTCCGGAAACCGCTATGCACCGGCCACCTATAGCGAGAAGACGGTCAAACGGGGCAAGACCAAGACAGGCACGTTCCGGTTCTCCGGCGGCACACCGAGGGTCACGAAGAACCCGCCGGACAAGAACCGCAAATCCTATCACGCCAACGCTTCGGGCCAGAAGGGCACGGTTGATCCGATGACCGCGGCCTTCGCCATTCTGCGCGATCGCCCCGCCGATTTGGCCTGCAATCTCGACATCTCGCCCTATGACGGCCGGGAACGCACTCGAATTCGCATGGATGGCGGCACGCGCAAGGGCAACACCCTGACCTGCCCGGGGACCTATTCCCGTGTCGCCGGCTTCTCGCCCAAGGACATGGCAGAGAAGGTGCATTGGCCCTTCACCGTGATTTACAAGATCCAGTCCGACGGCACCCATCGCGTCACCGAGGTGGTTGTGCCGACAACGCTGGGCAAGGTCCGGATGCGCCGCCGATAGATGCCTCTGTCCCCACTCCCCATCGACGCCATCCTGCCCGATCTGGTCGCCACGCTGAGGCGCGCCGGCCAGGCGGTGCTGCAGGCGCCGCCGGGGGCGGGCAAGACCACCAGTGTGCCGCTGGCGCTGCTGGAGGCCGGGCTTACGCAGGGGCGCATCGTGATGCTGGAGCCGCGCCGGCTGGCCGCGCGGGCGGCGGCGGAGCGCCTGGCCGAGCAGCTTGGCGAAAGCGTGGGGCAGACGGTCGGGTACCGCATTCGCGGCGAGGCGAAACGCTCGAAGGCGACCCGGATCGAGGTGGTCACGGAAGGTATCCTGACCCGCATCCTGCAAACGGACCCGGAGCTGAGCGGCATCGGCGCTGTGCTCTTCGACGAGTTTCACGAGCGCTCGCTCAATGCCGATCTCGGGCTGGCGCTCTGTCTGGAAGTGCGCGAGGCGCTGCGCGAGGAACTGATCCTGCTGCCGATGTCGGCGACACTCGATGCCGGGCCGGTGGCGGAGCTGATGGGCGGCGCCCCCGTCCTGACCGCCGAGGGACGCGCCTTCCCGGTCGATCTGCACCATCTCGACGCGCCCCTGCCCAAGCGCCAACGTCTGGAAGAGGCGACGGCCGAGCTGGTCCTGCATGCGCATGACGCGAGCGCGGGCAGCCTTCTCGTCTTCCTGCCCGGCGAGGGCGAAATCCGGCGCACCGAGGCGCTTCTCAAGGCGAAACTGCCCCCGACAACCGCGCTTCACCCGCTTTTCGGCGCCATGGAGTTCAAGGCGCAGCGCGCCGCTATTGCCCCCGCCGCAACGGGACGCAAGATCGTGCTGGCGACCTCCATCGCCGAGACCTCGCTGACCATCGAGGGGATCACCTGTGTCGTCGATGCGGGTCGGGCCCGGCGCGCGCGCTTCGACCCCAGTTCCGGCATGTCCCGGCTGGTCACGGAGAAGGTCACCCGCGCTGAGGCGACGCAGCGCGCCGGCCGGGCCGGACGGTTGGCGCCGGGCGCCTGCTACCGGCTCTGGACGAAGGGCGAGGAGGGGGCGCTGGCCGCCTATCCGCCCGCCGAGATCGAGGCGGCGGATCTCACGGGGCTGGCGCTGGAACTGGCGCTCTGGGGCAGCGGGGACCTGCCTTTCCTGACGCCGCCGCCCGAAGGGGCACTGGCCGAGGCGCAGGCGCTGCTGGCCGCCCTTGGCGCGCTCGATGCGAGGGGGCAGATCACCAAGCATGGCCGCGCCATGGCCCGCTTGCCGTTGCATCCGCGGCTGGCGCATATGCTGCTCTCTGCCGGCAAGCCCGCCGCACCGCTGGCCGCGCTGATGGCCGAGCGCGACCCGCTGCGCGGCGCGCCGTCGGATCTCTCGCTCCGGCTCTCGGTGCTGAAAACCCCGAATTCCGCGCCCGGCACGCTCAATCGCGGCGCGCTGGAGCGCATTCGGAGCGAAGCCCGTCGCCTCGCCAACCTGGCGCCTGAAGCCAGGGAACGGCTCTCCGCCGCCGAGGCCGTGGCCCTCGCCTATCCTGACCGGATCGGCCTGCGCCGTCCCGGCGACGACCCGCGCTGGTTGCTCTCCGGCGGCAAGGGCGCGGTGATGGAAGAGAGCGATCCGCTGGCCGGGCAGCGCCTGCTCGTGGCCACCGATCTCGATGGCGATGCCCGCAATGCGAAGATCCGCCTTGCCCTGCCGCTGACCGAGAGCGAGCTGCGCGGGTTGTTTGCCGACCGGATCGACTGGCAGGACGTTGCCGAATGGTCTCGCCGCGAACGCCGGGTGGTGGCGCGCCAGCAGGAACGCTTCGGTGCTCTCGTGCTGGCGGATCGGATCTGGCGGGACGCCCCGCAAGAAGCGCTTTCCCTTGCCGCGCTGGAGGGCGTGCGCCAGCTTGGCCTGCCCATGTCGCCCGGGGCCCGACGCCTTCAGGCCCGGGCGCTGCTCTATCGCACCGAGGGCGGAGAGATTGTCGATCTCTCGGAAAAAGCGCTTCTGGAGACCGCCGAGAACTGGCTTCTGCCCTATCTCGGAAAGGTCCGGTCGGCGGAGGCCATTCGCGCGCTGGATCTCGTGGAGCCGTTGCGGCTGCATATCGGTTGGGACGGGATGCAGCGGCTCGACCGCGAAATACCCGGCAGTTTCACCACGCCGATGAACCGCAAGGTGCCCATCGACTACTCGGGCGAGGCGCCGGCGATCTCGCTGCGGGTGCAGGAGATGTTCGGTACGACCCGGCATCCGACCGTTGGCCCGCGCCACCTGCCGCTGCGGGTCACGTTGCTCTCGCCCGCCGGCCGGCCGGTTCAGACAACGATGGATATTCCGGGCTTCTGGGCCAGTTCCTATTCGGATGTGCGCAAGGACATGCGGGCGCGTTATCCCCGGCATCCCTGGCCGGAGGATCCGACCGAAGCAGACCCGACGCTGCGGGCGAAACCTCGGAAGTGACGCAGAGGGCTGGCATGCGGGCAAGCGATTGCGCGACGTGGTCTTGCGCCGAGAGCCGAACGGCCCGGTGTCACGGTGTAGCCGCCGCGCCCGCGCGTTTCCGCCACGGCATGGCACCCGATTGGTGCTTCGCCACAGGTCAAGGTAGACCGCTCCGACGATTTGGTGTTGGCTGCGGCATTGTGGGGGAATCTGGCTATGAAAATCATTCGCGAACCGCTGTTTCACTTCTTTCTGCTGGGGCTTGCGATATTCGGCTGGTTCCTCTGGTTGAACCCGTCCGAGCCGGAGCCCGTCGCGGGCAACCGGATCACCGTCGATGCCGGAGATGCCGAGCGCCTGAGTTCCCAGTTCGAGATGACCTGGCGTCGCAAGCCGCAAAGCGTTGAGCTTCAGGGGCTGATGGAGGCGCTGGTGCGCGAGGAGGTGCTGGTCCGCGAAGCGCGGGAACTGGGGCTGGACAAGGGGGACGGGGTGATCCGCAACCGGCTGGCCCAGAAGATGACCTTCCTGGCCACCTCTGTCGCACAGGCTGTTTCGCCGGAGGATACGGTGCTGATCTCGCATCTGGAAGCGAACCCGGAACGGTTCGCGACATCGCCCCGGCTGGCATTCGAACAGATTCTGCTGCCGGGTGACGGAGCTGCCGCGGAGATCCTTGCAAGCCTGGAGGCGGGGGCGGACCCCATCACGCTTGGCGCGCCGACGCTGCTGCCCGCGGCCTTGCCGCTCAGCATCGAGGCGGTGGTGGACGGCACTTTCGGCCGCGGCTTCTTCGCGGCCCTTGCCGATCAACCCGTGGATCAATGGACGCAGGTCATGTCTGGTTACGGGCCACATCTCGTGCGGGTGACGGAGGCCGTCGCCGCGCGTCAGCCAGCGTTCGAGGAGATCCGGGAGGATGTCCTGATGGACTGGAAACGGACACAGGTGGAGGCGCTGACCGCCGCCCAGATCGACGCGCTGAAGGCGAAATACGAGATCGAACTGCCGAGTGCCGATGAAATCGCAGGATGGGCAGGACAATGAGGCCGCTCCTGCAGCTTGCCCTCGGCCTCGCGCTGTTGCTGGGCAGTCTTGGCAGCGCGTCGGCCCATGCGCTGGAGCCCGGCTATCTGGACATGCGCCAGCTGACGCCCGAAAGCTGGCAGATCTTCTGGCGCAAGCCCGATGTCAACGGCGCCCCGATGGCGATCGAGGTGCGCCTGCCCGAACAGTGCAGCCCCCGCACCGCCCCGGCGCCGAATTTCGACAGCGCCGCCTGGATCACGGCCTGGGTCGCGACCTGTCCCGGCGGGATCTCCGGCGGCACGATTGCCATTCCCGGCCTCGAGGCGCAGCGCACGGATGTGCTCTTGCGCATCCACGCGCTGGAGCAGGCTGTGTCCACCATCCGGCTGACCCCCGACAGCCTCGACTATGCGCTGCCACAGGACCTCTCTGGCGGCGCGGTCTTCACCAGCTATCTCGGGCTCGGCTTTGAGCATATCCTCGAAGGCTGGGACCACCTGCTCTTCGTCTTCGCGCTGCTGGTGCTGATCCGCGACCCGTGGCGGCTGGTCGGTGCGATCACCGCCTTCACGCTCGCCCATTCAATCACGCTGGCGCTGGCCGCCCTTGGGCATGTCTCCGTTCCTGGACCGCCCGTGGAAGCCTGTATCGCTCTCTCCATCGTCTTTCTCGCAGTGGAAATGCTCAAGCATGAGGACGGCAAGCAGCGTCTCTCCGAGCGCTTCCCCTGGATCGTTTCCTTCAGCTTCGGGCTGCTGCACGGGCTGGGTTTTGCCGGGGCGCTGACCGAGATCGGCCTGCCGCAGGGGGAGATCCCGATGGCGCTGCTGGCCTTCAATGTCGGGGTCGAGCTGGGCCAGCTGGCTTTTGTCGCGGGCGTTCTGGCGGTGTTCCTGGTATTGCGGGCGCTCTGGCCGGCGATGGCACGGCAGGCGCGCCATGCCGGCTCGCCCGGGACGGCAGTCGTGGGCTACGCAATCGGTGGCGTTGCCATGTTCTGGCTCGTCGAGCGTGTCATGGCGTTCTGAACCCGTCGCCGCGGGGGAATCGCGGCGACGAAGCCCTGGTCAGGCGGGCGTCTCTGTGACGCCGGCCGGTTTGGTCTCTTCCGGCTCATCCTCGAACTGCGCAGCCCATTTCTCCACCGAGAAGATGTCGAAATAGATGCTGAGCAGGGACGGCAGCACGAGCGTCACGAGGATCATCGAGGCCGTCAGTCCCGCCGCCACCGCCACGACCAGCGGCACCATCGTCTGCACATGCGGCGAGGTGTTGAAGATCAGCGGCAGAAGCCCCGCCACCGTCGTCCCCGTGGAGAGCAGGATCGGGCGGAAGCGGGCGCGCACGGCGTCCAGCGCGGCGGCGACATGGTCCTCGCCGCGCAGATGGGTCTGGAAGAAGGTCAGGAACAGGATGGCGTTGTTGACCACGATCCCCGCCAGCGAGGCGAAGCCGATGAAGCTCGGCATGGCGAGGTCCAGCCCGAGCGCCCAATGCCCGAGGATCGTGCCGATCAGCGCGAACGGGATCGACAGCATCACCACTAGTGGCAGCGCATAGCTGCGGAACTGGAAGGCCAGAACCATATAAACGCCGACCAGCCCGAGGATCAGCTTGGAGCCGATGGAGGATTGCGATTTCTGCTGCTCCTCCGAAGCCCCGCCGATTGAGATGGCGATGCCGGGATAGTCCCGCTCCAGCCCAGGCGCGACCTCCTCGAGAACGTAGGTGGAGATCGCGGTGGAGGTGGTGGCCTTCCGGTCGATCTGGCCGAGGATATTGGCGACGATGCGGCCATCCTTGCGGGTGATCGTCGGGTAGGAGGCGGCAAGCTCGATATCGGTCACGGCGATCAGTGCGGCCTGTTTGCCGTCGCCGACGATGATGGGGAAGTTTTCCAGCTCGGTCAGGTTGGCGACCGAGTCGCCGAGCTGGACCTGCACGTTGACCGAAGAGGCGCCAGTGTGGAACGTGTCCGTCTCCGAGCCCTGGAAGGCCTGCCGGAGCTGGCCGGAGAGCGATTGCGGCGTCAGCCCGACCGAGTAGCCGTATTCGTTCAGCGTCAGCTTCACCTCCTGCCGGCCGCCATAGAAATCTGTATAGGCCTCCTTCACATCGACCCTGTCGAGCAGCCGCGACAGGATCGCGGAGGTCGCGGCCTCGACCTCGTCGAGATCGCGCCCGGCCACGTCGACATCGATATCATTGCCGCCCGGGCCCTGCTCGTTCTGGGCGAAGCTGATCTGCTGGAGATCGGGCAGGGGGCCGGCCTCCTTGCGCCAGACGCGCAGGATCTCGTCGGCGGTCACATTCCGCTCGGCCGTGCCAAGCAGGTCGACGGTGATGGTCGCGGTGTTGGAACCATTGTCGTTGACGCTGGAATTGGCGCCATAGCGGACCAGCACCCGCTCCACCAAAGGCTGCTCGCCCTTGGTGCCGGGCGTGTATTCAGCGTCAACCCGATCCAGGGCCGCGAGGATCTGTTCGACATTGGCCACCGTGCGTTCGCGCGCGATGCCGGCGGTCAGCGCGATCTTGGCCTCGATCGTGTCGCCTTCGACCTGCGGGAAGCCCACGACCTTGATCTGCCCGGAGGCGACCAGCCCGATGGAAAGGATCAGCGCCCCGATCACGGAGCCGATCGTCAGGTACCGCACCTTTGCCAGAGCGGCGGCGGTCGGGATGACGACGCCCTCCTTGAAACGCTCCAACAGCCGCGCGGCGGGGCGGTGCTGATGCTCGGCGGGGTCGGTATTGCCGGTATGGCTGAGATGGTGGGGCAGGATCAGGAACCCCTCGGCGAGCGAGAGGCCGAGCGTCAGCAGCAGCACGATGGGGATGTATTTCAGCACCTCGCCGAGGTCGCCCTCGATGAACATCAGCGGGCCGAAGACGCAAGCCGTGGTCAGGAAGGAAGAGAGCACGCCGGGCATGATCTCCTGCGTGCCGCGCCACGCGGCTTCCTTGCCGCCGACGCGGCTGCGCCACTTGTCGATATTCTCGGCGATGACGATGGAATCGTCCATGATCAGCCCGACGGCCATCAAGAGCGCGATCAGCGTGATCATGTTGATCGTCACCCCGAGCGCGTTCATCAGAAACAGCCCGCCGAGAAAGGAGACGGGCAGGGCGGCGGAGATCCAGAGCGCTTCCTTGAGGTTGAAGAACAGCCACATCACGCCGAAGACCAGCAGCAGCCCGAGCCCGATATTGCTGACAATCAGCGAGAGGCGTTCCTCGATGATCTCGGTCATGTTGTTGATGACAGTGATCTTGAAGGGATCGGGATAGGCGGTGCGTTCCTCCTCGAGGATCGCCTCAACCTGTTCGAAAATTCGAATGGAATCGCCGTCCGAGGCCTTCATGATCTGGAGCGTCGCGGTCTGTTCGCCATCGATGAAACTTTGCGTGTTCTCGTCGCTGTCGACGATACGGACCGTGGCGAGGTCGCGCAGCCGGACGATGCCGCCCGTCTCGTTTTGCAGCACGATCAGGTCTTCGAGATCGGCCACGGAACGGCGCACGTCGGAATAGCGCAGCACGAGGCTCTTGTCGGTGGTTTCCACTTCGCCCAGCGGCTGCTGCAGGGAGCGCGCGCTGATCGCCTCGACCACGCCCTGGCTCGACAGCCCGTAGCGGCGCAACTCCTCATCGTTGAAGCTCACCCGCAGCTCGCGGTCCGTGAGGCCGGAGACCGTCGCCTCGGTCACGCCATTCACGGATTGCAGCTTGTTGGCCAGCTCGTCGGCATATTCGAGCAGGCCCTTCTTGCCGTCGATCCCGGAGACGGCGAGCATGGCGATCATTTCGGTGCGCCCGCCACGCTCGATTGCGGGGGTCTCGGCATCGTCAGGAAAGTCGTTCACGCCGGAGACGGCGGAAGAGACATCATTGTAGAACTGGATGATGTCGCCGCCGGTTTCCAACTCGGCGGTCGCAGAGGCGCGGCCGTCGATGGAGAGGCAATCGAGCTCCGCCAACCCGTCCGTGCCCGAAAGCGCGTCTTCGAGCCGGGTGCAGATCTCTTCGTCCACATCGACGGCGGAGGCGCCGGGATAGGCGATGGAGACCAGCACCGTGGAGGCGGTGGTGTCGGGGAAGGTCTCGCGTTCGAGACTGCTGATGGTCGTGAGGCCGAGAATGCAGATCAAGGCCATCAGCAGGTTGGCGGCGACGGGATGTCGGACGAACCAGGCAATCATGTCACTGCTCCTGCGCGGCGGCGACTGGGGAGGCGACAGGATCGAGCGCCATGCCGATCACCGGGGGCGAGGGCTCGCTGAGCACCAGTCGCTCGCCTCCCTCCAGCCCGCCGAAGATCAACGAGTCCTCTCCGATGGATGGGCCGACGTCCAGCGGCGCCCGGGCCAGCCGGTCCTCAGCATCGGCGAGATAGACGAAGGGGGCGCCATCGTCGTCGTAGCGGAGCGCGCTGCGCGGCACGGTGATCGATCCCGCGACGGGTGGCGAGGTGAAGACAACCGAGACGAAGGCGCCGGAATCGAGCCTGGCGCGTTGCAGTTCCGGCTGGCTGATCGTCGGCGCCTCGACCCGAACGACGATGCCCATCGTCGCGGTGTCGGCGTCGAGCGTACCGCGCATCCGCACCAGCTCCGCCGGCCAGCTCATATGCCGGTCGCCAAGCGAGACGCGGACCTCGGCCGTAACCCCGGCCTTTGTCATCAAGGCGATCGCGCCCGCCGGGTCGATCCCGTCGCTGGGCGCTTCGATCTGGCCACGGATGGACATGAAGATCGGCATGAACGCTGTTGGCTGGATTTCGGCTGTGACCTCGGCGGCGGAGATGTCGTCCAGCGTCAGAAGCGTGTCGCCGGTCCGGATGAACTGGCCTGTCTCGGCATTGATCCCGGAGACGCGGCCGCGAAAGGGCGCGGTGATCGTCGCCTTCTCGATGGAGCGTTCCGCCTCGCGCAGCTCGGACCGGCGCACAGCCAGCGTGGCCTCGAGGCTTTCGATCTGGGCAGGGAAGAGCGCCAGCGTGTTCTCAAGGGTCAGCACGGAATTGGACTGCGCCAGCAGCGTCTTCTGTGCGGTGTCGAGCGCGGCCTGGGTCGAGGCGCCGCGCTCGACCAGCGAGGCGACGCGGTCAAACTCGGCCTGCGCGACCGTCTTGGTGCGCTCCTCCAGTTCGAGCGTCTTGCGGCTGTTCTCCTCCTGGCGCTGAAGCTCGTGAATCTGCGCCTCGGCGGCGGAGATATTCGCCTGCGCCTTCTGGCGCGCCAACTCGTAATCGGTGACGTCGATCTCGAAGAGCACATCGCCGGCCTCGACAATACTGCCCTCGGCCAGATCTCCCGGAACGCTGTTGATCCGCCCCTGTACCTCGGCAACCGCCGACCAGTCCCGCACCGCGCCGACCCGGCCATAGCCGGTGACGCTTGCGGAGACAGGGCGCTGCACGATCTCCATGACGCGGACGGCAAGGCGCGCCTCCTCCGGGCGGGTGACGTCCTGCGGCTGCTCCCGCGTCATCCAGTTGAAGCCGAGTATGGCAAGGACAAGGGGCGGGAGGATCATCAGCGGGCGTAGATTCATGTGTGGTATCCGAAATTCACTAATACGGTCGGTTGGAGCTTTGACTCGGTTGGAGAGCGCCGGGCGGAAGGCCGGGATGTCTCTGGATTGAACGCGGCGCGTCACGCCTTCCGTCGCGCTGGGATCGTTTTTTGATCCGCGCCTCTTGTTGGCCCGCTTCGCGGGCAGAGCGGCCCTTCGTTTCGCCTTCGGTAAGCGAGCTTTGCAAGCGACAGGGAGGCGCCTTGGCGCTCTCCTGCGTCAGCCTTCCTGCGTTCGTGCCGTGTGCACACGCCGGGCGACGGTATCCAGCGCCTTGGAGAGCGCCTCCGTGCCGCCCGATGATGCAAAGACGTCGAACATCTGCTCGTTCAGCCCGCCCGGGGTCGAGTGTTCCTGCCGCAACTCCGCATAGCTCGAAGCCCCGAGGTCGGAGGAGGTCCGCGCAAGTCCGAGGAACACCGCGTCGAGATAGCTCTTCGCGTCCTCGTTCTCGATGCCACACCGGCTCATCCAGCCGGCGGCGGATTCAAGGATGCCGAAATACGTGCCCATCAGCGCGCTGGAGATGGCAAAGGCGTCGAACTCCGCGATCGTGCGGGCGTCTACGGCGGTGCCGAGCTGGCCGAACAGGCTTGCACCGAGGGGATCGGAGGGGAAGAGCGCCGTGACGCCGCCAAGGGCTGCGACCGAGGGCAGGGGGATCGCGCGGAAAATCCGCAGGTCGGTGCCCGCCCAGCTCTCCAGCATCTCGGCCGGGATGGTGGCGATCAGGCTGCAGACATGTTGCTGCGGGCGGAAACGCAGCGACGACAGGACGGCCTCGGCATCCTGCGGACGAATGGCCAGAAAGAGCAGGTCGCTCTCATCGACGATCTGCTGGTTGTCTTCGCAGACGCGGACCCGGTCGCTTGCCTGCGCAAGGCGGGTCGAAACCTCCCGGTTGCGGGCCGAAAGGCAGATCTCGCCGAACTCCGCCTCCGCGCGCAGAAGCCCCGTCACGATAGCCTCGGTGATCACACCGGTTCCGATGAATCCAAGCCGCATCTTCTTCTCCATTGCTCCGCCTTTGCCCGACCCGGAAAGCTCTGCGGCAGAGGATTGCATGGGTCAAGGCGGTTCCGGGTCTTCTGTCTCGCACTGGACCTGACGTTGCGGCGAGACTCACCTGGAGACGGTCGCAAATCAGACCGTTTGACCCACTGTTCGGGCAGCAATTTGCTGTCTCGCAAAGAGCGGCACGCAATATTTGTAAAATTTGTTCATATTCATCTGTGTGCAACTGTTCCCGTAACTCCTTCCCTTCGCGCAATAGTTTTCGGCGTCGCAACGGGAGGTTGTGGTTAACTGATATGGTAGCGACATTTAAACACTTGAATATCAGAAAAATATGTGGAGTTTCCGGAGTGCGAAGTTGCTCCTTCAAGAGGATGGAGGGGCGCATTCCAAACATCCAAAGGGAGGATGATAACTTGTCAGAATTTATGAAGCCGCGTGCCATCTTGGCCGGACTGGCCATCTCCATCGCAGCCACGCTTCCGGCCGCTGCCGCCGACATGACCCTTCGCGGGGCGAGCCTGTTTGACGATGATCACGCCTATACCAAGACGCTGCGGAAGTTCGGCGAGCTGGTGAACGAGTATGCTGGCGAAGAGATCGAATTCGACCTGCGCCTGAACAGCGAGCTGGGCATCGAGCCCGACTACGTGAACTTCCTTACCCAGGGCGTCGCCATCGACTACGCGATCATCGCCCCGTCCAACCTGGCGCGCTTCGCCGATTCCCTGCCGCTGATGGACATGCCCTTCGCCTTCCGCGACCTGGATCACTGGAACACCGTGCTGTCCAGCGATGTCTTCGCCCCGCTCGAAGACGAGCTGCGCGAGAAGGCCGACCTGGTGATCGTGGGCTATGCCGGCGGCGGCACCCGCAACCTGATCTCCAACAAGAAGATCTCCAACATGGCTGAGCTGGAAGGCCACAAGATGCGCGTCATGGGCGCGCCGATCCAGGCCAAGGTCTTCGACGCGATCTCCGCCGCGCCCTCCGCCATCGCCTATTCCGAGGTCTATAACGCCATCCAGACCGGCGTCGTCGACGGGCTTGAGAACGAATCCGCGAGCCTCGCGCAGTACAAGTTCTACGAGGTTGCCCCGCATGTGACGCTGACCAAGCACTCGATCACCGTCCGCCCGATCGTCTTCTCCGGCAAATCCTTCGACAAGCTCTCCCCCGAGCTGCAGGAAGCGGTCATGAAGGCCGGCAAGGAAGCCGGCGCCTTTGGCCGCGACTTCGAAGCCACGCAGGACGCCGAGAAGCTGGCCGAGATGACAGAGGCCGGCAATATCGAGGTGCATGAGTTCGAAGGCCGCGACAAGCTGCTCGAACTCGTGCTCCCCGTCCAGGACGCCTATGCCGCCGAGCTTGGCGCCGAAGAGCTCCTGAACGCCATCCGCAGCAAGTAAACCGGCTTCGGAAAGACCACGTCCCGGGCCGCCCTGCGCGCTGGCCCGGGACAGACATCCCCACGAAAAGACAGATAATGAAAATCATCGGACGGGCGCTCGAGCTCTTCAGCATGTTCCTTCGTGTCACGATCGGCGTGCTGGTCGGCCTGCTGACCATCCCGGTCGGGATGCAGGTCATCTCCCGCTACACGGGCATCATCCCGGTCTATCTGTGGACCGAGGAACTCGCGACCTTCATCTTCGTCTGGATCGTCATGCTCGGCTCGATCCTCGCAGTCTGCGACCGCACCCATTTCGACGTCCACGTCGTTCCCGAAGCGCTTACCCCGCTTGGCCGCCTGCTCCAGCAGGGTTTCGTCCATGTCGCCGTGACCGCCTTCGCGCTCCTCTTCATCTGGTACGGCATCGGCTACGCGGAATTCGGTTCGATCCAGCATTCGGTGATGTTGCGCATGAACATGGCGCTGACCTATGTGACCGTGCCCATCGCGGGCGTCGGCTGGGCGCTCTTCTCGCTGCGCCATCTCGCCACTGAAATTTCGATCTTCCGCCAACACCGCAGGAGCGCCCAATGATCGTCTCAACAGGCCTCGCCTGCGCCATCCTCGTCGGAGGGTTCCTTCTCCTTGTCATCCTGCGTGTGCCCGTGGCCTTCGCGCTCGGCATCGCCACCATCCCCGTCGTGATGATGGACCTGCGGCTGACGCCCTTCCTCATCATGGACCGGATGTTCCAGTCCTATAATTCCTTCATCCTGCTGGCAGTTCCGTTCTTCCTGCTCGCCGCGAACCTGATGAATTCAGGCAAGATCACCGACAGGCTGATCGAGCTGGCGCGCGTGCTGACCGGCTGGATGCCCGGCGGGCTCGGCCATGTGAACGTCGCCGTCTCGATGCTCTTCGCGGGCATCTCCGGCTCGTCCACTGCCGATGCTGCCGGTTGCGGCAAGATCCTGATCCCGGCGATGACCAAGCAGGGCTATGATGCCCGCTTCTCGGTTGCCATCACGGCCTGTTCCTCGGTGATGGGCGTGATCATTCCGCCCTCGATCCTGATGATCGTCTGGGGCGGCGTGATGTCGATCTCGGTCGGCGCGCTCTTCCTTGCCGGGGCCATCCCCGGCCTGATGATCGCGGTGGCGCTCATGGCGACTGTCTTCGTCTATGCCAAGGTCTATGACTACCCGACCGCGGGCCGCCCGACGCTTTGCGAGTTCTGGGCCGCCTTCAAGGGCGCGGGCCTCGCCGTGCTGACCCCGGTCTTCGTCATCGGCGGCATTGTCGGCGGCATCGTGACCCCGACCGAAAGCGCCATCATCGCGGCGGGATATTCGCTGATCCTCGGCATGTTCGTCTACCGGACGATCACGGTGAAGGATTTCGGCCATGTGCTCTACGACACCGGCCGCTTCGCCTCGATCTCGCTCTTCGCCATCGGCACCGCTTCGATCTTCGGCTGGCTGCTGGCTTTCTACGACGTGCCGCGGCTGATCGTGGATGCGCTGACCGGCCTCAATGTCGGCCCCTTCACCACCGGGCTCTTCATCGCCGCGCTCTTCCTCTTCTTCGGCCTGTTCATCGACGCGATCCCGACGATCATCATCCTCGGAACGGTGCTTTTCCCGGTGGCCTCGGCGGCGGACATCCACCCCGTCTCCTTCGCCATCATCGGCATCGTCTCGCTGGCCTTCGGCCTGGTGACGCCGCCCTATGGTCTCTGCCTGCTGATTTCGGCGGCGATCGCGGATCTGAATGTCGTGCAGGTGTTGCGGGACGTGGTCATCATCCTGATACCGATGCTGATCATCCTGCTGCTGCTCATCGCCTTCCCCGGGATCGCGCTCTGGCTGCCGACGATGCTGATGCCGCAATCCGTGGTGCAATAAGTCCGCTCGGGCCTGACCGAACCACGAACTGAAAACGAATGACAGCGAGGACGGCACAGCGCCGGGCCTCGCTGTCGACCTGAAAAAGGGACCCCACCATGACCGGAACTTTCGGAAAGACCGACCTGAAGACCAGCCCCATCGTCTATGGCTGCATGGGGGGCGCGGGCGCCTTCGGCGCACAGGAAGAACAGGATTCCATCGAGGCGCTGCGCGAGGCCTTCAATGTCGGGATCAACTTCTTCGACACCGCCGAGATGTATGGCAACGGCTATTCCGAGCAGCTGCTTGGCCGCGCCTTGGGCGACAAGCGCGACGAGCTTGTCATTTCCTCCAAGGTGGCCGACCAGCACATGGCACCGGACGACCTGATCGAGGCCTGCGAGCGCAGCCTGAAAAACCTCGGCACCGACCATATCGATCTCTACATGCTGCACTGGCCGAACCGGGATGTCCCGCTCTCCGACAGCATCGGCGCGCTGAAGACGCTGAAGGAGGCGGGCAAGATCCGCTGGTACGGCGTGTCGAATTTCGGCATCGGCGATCTCGGTGACGCGCTGGAACTCGGGGAGATCTCGGTCGACCAGCTCCCCTATCACCTCTTCTACCGCGCCATCGAGCTTGAGGTGCAGCCGAAATGTGTGGCCGCCGGCGTGCCGATCATGTGCTATTCCTCGCTGATGCAGGGGCTGCTGGCCGGCAAGTATCGCAAGCTGGCCGATTTCCCCGTGAACCGCGCCCGGACCCGGATGTTCGATCATCGCAAATGGGCTGAGGTCGTGCACCGGGAGACTGGCGCGGAAGAGGCCGGGCAGGCGCTGCTCGACGCGCTCTGGACACTCACAGAGGAGACTGGGCTGGCGATGGAAGAGCTGGCGATCGGTTGGTTGAAGAGCCGACCGGCTGTTGGCGGTGTCATTGTCGGTACGCGGAATGGCGCGCAAAGCCGGGGCTTGAAGAAACTGCTGGACGTGGAACTTGACGCCGCTGTGCTGGAGGCGCTGGATGCGGCGTCCAACCGTCTCAAGGACGATCTCGGCGCCGATATCGACATGTGGGGCAAAGGCCGCACCCGGTAACCAGCGCGATCAGCGGGGCAGGGGAGAGACCTTGCCTCGTAACCCGAGCCTGACCGATACGGATCGTCAGACCGGACGGCGGCTTGGCCTAGGCGCTGTCCCCCGGAGGCGGCGCGACCGGCAGTCCGGCGCCGAGGCTGGCAATGGCGTCAAGGATGCGCTCGAAGCTCTCGCGGGCGCGGGCGACAGAATGCCGGGCGCGCAGGTAGCCATGCACCAACCCTGTTTCGCGAACGCTCCGGGCCGATCCGCCAGCGGCGCGGATCGCGTCCGTATAGGCGACGGCCTCGTCGGAAAGCGGGTCGCACTCCGCCGCAAAGGCGACGGTCGGCGGAAGCCGGTCGAAACGCTCCGCCCGGAGCGGAGAGCAGCGCGGGTCCGTCAGCAAGTCAGAGCGCTCGCCGACGCGCAGGTCGCGGTAGAAAATGCAGTCCTCGCGGCTCAGCATGGGGGCGGCGGCATGGGTTTCCATGCTGGCACTTCCCGGCTGGAAGCCGAGCCCGGGATAAATCAGCACCTGTCCGTCGGGACGGCGCGGCGCGGTGCGCAACTCATGGGAGAGGCCGGCGCAGAGCGTGCCGCCGGCGCTGTCGCCGACCAGCACGATCCGTCCGCCCGGTTGCGCCGCGAGGTCGCGCCAGACGGTGCGCGCGTCGTCGAGATCTGCCGGGAAGCAGTGTTCCGGCGCCAGCCGATACGCCACCGCCGTCACGTCGACCCCCGTGCGGGCGCAGATCTCGGCGCAGAGATCGTCATGGCTGTCGAGACCGCCAACCGCGAAGCCACCGCCATGAAAGAAGAGGACCCGGGCCGTGGCGCCATCGCGCCGGTAGTCGCGCACGGGAACCGCACCCACATGGCGGTCGGTCACCGTCACGCCTTCAGGGCGCGGCACCTGGAAGGCGCGGCTCATCTCGTCATAGAGCGTCCGCTGCTCGCGAATGGAACGTGTCCCCGTGTCGGGCGGATAGAAGCTGTCGGTGCGCTGGATGAAGGCCCGGGTCTCGGCGTCGAGAAGCCGGTCGTAATCTGGGGTCATGCGAAGCCTCTGGCCGCCGTCTGGATCGTGTCGCGACCCTGACGCAACCGCGCCTCCGGGGCAACCGCGTTGCCTTCTCTCGCCGCGTGGCAGCGGGGCCGGTTTTGCCGGGATCGATGGGGGAAGCAAACTGCCGAAAGGGGTGGATTGGACCCCATTCACGCCACATTGTGGCATTCAGTCGAGGAGCGTGACATTGTCAGCCGCAGGCACGCGCCCAAAGACGTCAGTCCCCGGGACAGGGGAACTGTCTGTACAACAGGGTTAACAAAGGAATTTACCATGTCCGATCAACTTCGATATTACGCCCAGCTCGCAGCGCGGGGCCGGATGAACCGCCGGCATTTCCTCGGTCGTGCCGGGGCGATTGGCATGACAGCGGCCACTGCGAACCTTGCGTTTTCCAACGCGGTGATGGCGCAAGGCCCCGTGGCAGGCGGCAAGATCCGGGTCGGCATCCAGGGCGGGTCGACCACGGACGCGCTCGATCCCGCAGTGGCGGCCAACTCCACCATGGCGCAGGTGTTGCGGCTCTGGAGCGAGCCGCTGGTCGAGCTGACGGCTGATGGCGGGCTTGAGCCGCGCCTGGCCGAGGAATACTCCTCCAACGAGGATGGCTCCGTCTGGAGCTTCAAGATCCGCAAGGGCGTGACCTTCTCCAACGGCCAGTCGATGACGCCGGAAGATGTGAAAGCCACGATCGAACGCCACGCGACCGAAGGCTCGGTTTCGGGTGCGTTCGGGCTTCTGCGCGATATCAGCACGTTGAGCGTGGAGGGTGACATGTTCGTCATCACCCTCAGCGGGCCAAATGCCGACCTGCCCTACCTGCTCACTGATTACCACCTGATGATCCAGCCCAATGGCGGCAAGGACGATCCCAATGCGGCCATCGGCACCGGGCCCTATGTGCTGAAGGACCACCAGAAAGGCGTCCAGTATACGTTCGAGAAGAACCCCGATTACTGGGATTCCGAGATGGGCCACGCCGCGACCATCGAGCTGATTGTCATCAACGATGACAATGCGCGGATCACGGCGCTCCAGTCGAAAGATGTCGACATGATCAACCGCGTGCCCCCGAAGGTCGCGCATCTGGTGCAACGCCAGCCCGGCGTCACGCTGCAGGCCGAGCCGAGCGCTGGCCACTACGTCTTCATCATGCATTGCAACACAGCGCCCTTCGACAACAAGGACCTGCGGCTGGCGTTGAAATACGCGATGAACCGCGAGGAGATGGTCGAGAAGATCCTCTTCGGCTATGGCAGCCTCGGCAACGATTCCCCGATCAATGCCAGCTACCCGCTCTTCTCGGACGATCTCGAGCAGCGCAGCTACGATCCCGACAAGGCGGCCGCATTCTACAAGGCCTCGGGGCATTCCGGCCCGATCCTGTTGCGCACCTCCGACAACTCCTTCCCCGGCGCGCCGGACGCGGCCGCACTTTTCCAGGCCAGCGCCAAATCCGCCGGGATCGAGCTGGAACTCAAGCGTGAGCCGAATGACGGCTACTGGTCGGACGTCTGGAACAGCAAGCCGTTCTGCACCAGCTACTGGGGTGGTCGGGCCACGCAGGACGCGATGTACTCGACCGCCTATCTCTCTACGGCCGACTGGAACGACACCCGGTTCTTCAACGAGAGCTTCGACAATATGGTCATTGCCGCCCGCAGAGAGCTGGACCCGACCAAGCGCAAGGCGATCTATCGCGACTTGAGCCTGATGGTGAGCGAGGAAGGCGGGTTGATCTGCCCGATGTTCAACGATTTCGTCGACGCCACCTCGGATCGCGTTGCGGGATGGGGGCCGTCCAAGGGGTTCGATCTGATGAACTTCTATGCACCGATGAAGATGTGGGCTGTCGGCTGACGCCTTCACCTCGACGCCCGGGCGACCATCGCTCGGGCAGACACCATGGGACATGGCCCGTTCAGGGCCCTGTCGCATGGTTGCGATCCGGCTCGGAAACGAGTACTGCCCCGCGGGATGCCGCCCGCCCTGCGCGTCATCGCATGTTGAAAAGCTCCTGGTGGAAGGACCCGGCAGCGAGGCCGCTTGTCACGAGGTCATCGCGCAAGACCTGACCGAACGCAGCCGGACCGCAGAACCAGACCGAGGCGGCCTGCCAGTCGGGCACCATCTCCTTCAGCCGTGCGCCGGTGAGAAATCCGTCCCGGTCATCGCGCAGCACATGCAGCTTGATGCCGGCAGCCACTGCATCGGCCTGCAGCAGGTCGAGCGCGTCGCCGGACAGCTCCCGGGTGGAATGGATCAGGTCGACCGAAGTCGTGCCGCCTTTTCGGGCCAGCTGTTTCATCCGCGCGATGAACGGGGTGATGCCGATGCCGCCGCCGATCCAGATCTGGCGGTCGCTCCCGTCTTCGAAGGTGAAGCGACCATAGGGGCCTTCGACGGTGGCCGCGTCGCCGGGTTTGAGCGTTTCGGACAGGAAATCGGTGTAGTCCCCCAGCCCCTTGGTGATGAAGGAGATGCCGCGCGTGTTGGGATCCCAGGCCGAGGCGATCGTAAAGGGATGCTTGCCCTCGCGCTTGTCGAAGGTGACGAAGGCGAACTGGCCCGCCTCGTGACCGGTCCAGCCCGGCTCCAGCGCGATCTGGGTTTCGGTGATGCCCATCTCCGGGAAGTGCCGGATTGTCTCGATCTGGCCGCCAACCTGTTTGGACCGGCCGATCCTGCGGCTGAGCGCCAGGCCCGCCGAGATCACGCCGCCCGCGATCAGCAGCGCCATCAGAAAGCCAAGTGGCTGGGTCCAGGCAGAGTAGTCCATCAGGACGACGGCATGCAGGGCAAGCGCCAGGTAGGCCACGGCGATCAGCGTGTGGGTGGAGACGAACAACTTGTAGGGGAAGCGCTTGATCAGGGCGAGCGCGATCAGGATGACAGCAGCATAGAAGGCCCATTCGCCGATCATCTCGGCGGTGCCGCGTTGGCTGTTGAAGAAGGTCTGGAGGAATGGCAGGTCCGGCATGTCAGCCGGCGCGCCCTTGCGTTCCGGTGGGGTCATAAGCCCCCATTGGACAGCCCATTTCGGCCCATTGGCGGCAACCCAGTGGATCGGTGAGGCCACAAGGGCAAAGATGCCGAGCCATTTATGCAGGCGGTAGGATTTGTCGAGCCCGTTCAGCCATGGCTCCAGCCAGCGTGCGCGGGTGGCGAGGATCATTGCCACGCTCATGGCGCCAATCGCCAGCGTGCCGGAATACTGCACAAGCAGGTTGCGGATGGTGATGAAACTCACCTCTTCGGGGAAGGGCAGGTTCGCGGCAAGCCACAGGGCGGTCAACAGGGCAGGAATGGCCCAGAGGGCGCGTTTGATGTTTGTCATGATTGGGGGCTTCTGGCTGAAGGCTACAGGATGTTCGCGCCGACGACGCGGTGCGTGGTTGATCCTTTTTACGCTGCGGGAGCGATGTTCCGTCGCTCCCGCCAACGCAGTTTTCAGATTTCACCGAGCGCAAGGATGCGCCAGCGGTCCGTAACGCTTTCACTTGGCGTCGCGCACGAGGCGGGCGAAGTTGTCGATGCGGATCGCGTCGCCTTGCGGGCCATTGCCTTCCGGGTATTCCGCGGCATCGCCGGTCTTGAAGTCGGAGCGCTGGGAGCCTGCACCGTGAACATCGGCCCAATTGTCTTCCATGTAGCCCATGGCCCGGCCGAAGCAGACATAGGCGCCGGCATTGCCTTCCTCCTCGGTCATGTTGGCATGCGTTGTGGAGGACCAGTACCAGCCGTAATCCTTTTCGCCGGCTTCGTTGGTGATCTCGGTTGTCTCAAAGACCGGATCGATGGCCGCGCTGTCGCTGGTCGAGGGCGAGCGGGTATAATCAACGAGGATCTGCAGTTCCTTCACATTCGGCAGGCGCCAGTCGGAATAGCCGAGATAGCTTTCGGCATTCGCCGTCTGTGCCCATTTCAGCGCCTCTTCCCAGCTCATTGCCTCGCCGGAATCGCCCTGTGTCCACATCAGGCCAGTGGACGCATCCGTCACGGTGCCGTCGCCATTGTCAGTGAAGTCGTTGACGCCATAGCCCGTCTCGCCGCGCACCATCATGACATAGAAGGGCTTGGGACTGCCATGCAGCTCCAGCCCGTAGCCCTTGATGCGGCCGTCGGCGAAATTGACCCCGAACAGCGTGCCGGCCTCCTCGTTGGGAACGGTCTCGCCGACATAGACATTTGTCGACACCATCTGTGCGTCGATGATCCGCTCGCCGGCATCGACATCGCCATAGGCGAAATCGAATGTTTCGGCATCGAGGAAGGGAACGAGCGTCTCGCTGCCATCCGTCTGGTAGCCGCTCGGGTCGACGCCCTGGAAATTCATCAGGGAGTACATCTCCTTGATGGTCGGGATGCGCCAGTCATCGTAGCCGGCCAGTTCTGAGCTTTCAGCAAAGGCCAGCGACCCCTCGTAGGAGAGCTTGTCCGCGACGGTGATCTCGCCATCGCCGTTCAGGTCTGGCGACTGCGCCCATATCAGGCCGGTCACGTTGTCGGTCACGGTGCCGTCGCCATTGTCGGTGTAGCTCATTGGCGTGGTGTTGGTCTGGGCGTCCTGCCCGTAGAAAGCCTCGCCCTCGGCCGGGCAGGTGATCTCGTCGGTCGCATCGTAGCAGGCCGTCTGGCTGGTATCCGGCACCGGGTACGGGGCGGCAGAGGCGGTTCCGGCGCAGATCAGGCAGAGCGTGGCAGTTGCGCAGCTGTTCTTGAGGTTGTTCATTTTCGTGTCTTTCTTGTGTGAGCTATTCGATCTGCGGCGGGAAGGCTTGAGACTCGCCGGATGCAAGCAGGGTGCGGATGCCAACACATATGCAGGTTTCACCCTGCGTAATCGTCCGAGCCGCTATTCGCGAACGCCGCCTCATGGGATGGCGATGTCCGACTTCCGCCGCGGATCCGGGAATAATGATTGTTTTCAGATATTTATGGGTGCAGCTAAGTCGGGACGTCCGGGTGCGCAGCTGCGGAGATTGGCCGGTGCGAGCCTGATTGGACATGTTGTCGAGGACCTGCCGGGAGGTGAAACCAGAGCCATTGGCGCTCTCGACTCACGCCGCCACGGGCTCACGCGACATGGGATTCCCCGGCCGCATAGGCGGGTTTTGTCCCGCAGCAATGCCGGGAGATCGGGCTGTGGGACCGGCGCCTTTCCAGCCAAAGAGACAGAAATGCGTTCCGGTTGTTGACCGCAGCGCGGCGGGGTCGAATATTACCCCCCAGAACCGGGGCATACCCCGGCACTCTAGGGAGGACATCAATCTGCTCGCGTATTCGTACGATGCGAGGCTCGTGGCGGCATCTCTGGCCGTGGCGCTCATGGCCGGATTCACCGGCCTGTCGCTGCTGCGGGGGGCGTCGAGCGTTCCGACGCTGCAAAGAAAGCTGCTGGTCAGCATGGCGGCCATCTGTCTGGGCGGCGGGATATGGTCGATGCATTTCGTCGCCATGCTCGGGATGCGCCTGCCCATCGCCTTTTACTATGACGCGCTCGTCACGCTGATTTCGGCGCTGGTCGCCATCCTGATCGTGGGCCTTGCGCTGCTGATCCTGCATTTCGGCGAGAGATCCCGGGCGCGGATCGTTCTGGCCGGGGGGATTGTCGGCGCGGGAATCCCCGCCATGCATTATATCGGGATGTCCGGGATGCAGATCTGCCAGCCCGTTTATGCCAGTTGGGGGATCGTGCTGTCGCTTGTGACCTCCATCGCGCTCAGTGTGGGGGCAGTTTCGCTGGCCTATAGCCGTCGGGGGCCACGGAATATCCTGCTGGGCACGGTCGGATTCGGCCTGGCGGTCTTCGCGGTGCATTTCGCGGCCATGTGGGGCACGGGCTTCGTCGCGCTCGACGTGACGGAGACCTACATGACCTGGATGACCAATGAGGTCCTCGCTTTCGGCGTCACGCTGACGGTCTTCGTCATCTCAGGGGCCTTCCTGCTGACCGGGGTCGGCTTTGCCCGGCCGGTCGAGCCCCCCATGGCTGGCGAGGAAGAGACCGCGCCGCCAGTCGCACCGTTGACGGACAGCCCGCCCTCGGAGGATCCCGACCCGGTGATCGCCGACGGCCTGCATGTCCGGGTTCCCTATGAAAAGAATGGCCGCACCCATTTTCTCGATCCGACGGAGATTGCGGCCGTGCGGGCGGAGGGGCATTACACGATGCTCTATGTCGGCGACGAGAAGCTCTTCTGTCCCTGGTCCATCACCGAGACCGGCAACCGTCTGCCGCAAGAGGTGTTCCTGCGCACCCATCGCAGCTACCTGGTGAATCGTCGCTTCGTCACCGGGTTCGAGCGGCGCAAGGATTCCGGCGTCTGCTTTTTCGACGGGACGGCCTCTCTGCCGAAAGTGCCCGTGAGCCGCTCCCGGCTGTCGGAGGTGCGCGAGATCCTCGGCATCTGAGCTGGCTCCGCGCGCGACCGTCCTGTCCTCCTTCGACGCAACGTCTCCAGACCTGTACAAAACAAGGCCCGCTGCACGAAATGCGCAACTCGTGCAGCCAGATCGCATTTCGTGAGAGCGCTGGCGCCGGTTGTGGATCGCCGCGTTCTCCCGCCGTCGTCCTGACTATCGTCGAAGACCAGCGCGGATCTGCGCAGGGAGGACAACCAGAATGATACCAGCCGCTTTCGAGTATCACCGGCCGGCGGACATTGCGTCGGCGATCTCACTCTTGACCGAATTGGGCGACGATGCGCGCGCCATCGCCGGTGGGCACAGCCTGTTGCCGATGATGAAGCTGCGCATGGCGTCCGTCGAACACTTGATCGACCTTCAGGACATTGGCGAGCTCAGGGGCATTGCCGTCGAGGGCGGACGCATCTCGATCGGGGCGATGGTCACGCAGAACGACCTGATCGAGAATGCGGCGCTGGCGGCGTCCGCTCCGATCCTGCGCGAAGCGGCGCTGCAGATCGCCGATCCGCAGGTGCGCTATCTCGGCACGCTCGGGGGCAATGTCGCGAATGGCGATCCGGGCAATGACATGCCGGGGCTGATGCAATGCCTCGACGCTACGTTCACTCTCGTCGGACCGGACGGTACGCGCGACGTCGCCGCACGGGATTTCTACGAGGCGGCCTACATGACCGAGCGGGAAGATGACGAGCTGCTCACCCGGGTGAGCTTCGACAGTCCCTCGGGC
This sequence comes from Tropicimonas sp. TH_r6, assembly GCF_033101155.1. NCBI lineage: Bacteria > Pseudomonadati > Pseudomonadota > Alphaproteobacteria > Rhodobacterales > Roseobacteraceae > Tropicimonas > Tropicimonas sp. TH_r6. The sequence continues at coordinate 3,211 of NZ_JAWMPX010000035.1, read as the reverse complement.
GGCTATGCCTATGAGAAACAGAAGCGCAAGATCGGTGATTACGCGACCGCCGCCTGCGCCGTTCAGATCACCCGCGAGGGAGCCACCTGTGCCGGTGCCGCCATCGCCATGACAAATCTCAGCGATGTGCCGGTCTTCTCCGAGGCCGCTGGCGCCGCACTGGCCGGTACCGCCTGCGACCCGGAGGCGGTCAAGGCGGCCGTGGCCGCAGCGCTGAGCGAGATCGACCCGACCGAGGACAATCGCGGCCCCATTGAGTTCAAGCGCCATGTCGCCGGCATCGTCATCGGGCGCGCCATAGACCGCGCCTGGTCGCGGGCCTGAGGGAGAGAGAGATGAGCAAGACACAGATCCAGCTGACAGTGAACGGCGAGAGCCATGACCTCCTCGTCGAGCCGCGCGAACTCCTGATCCACGTGCTGCGCGAGACGCTTGACATCACCGGTCCGCATATCGGCTGCGAGACCTCCCATTGCGGCGCCTGCACCGTCGATATCGATGGCGCTTCGGTCAAATCCTGCACCCGGCTGGCCGTCCAGGCCGATGGCGCGCAGATCACCACGATCGAGGGGATCGGCACGCCGGATGACCTGCATGTGCTGCAGACATCCTTCCGCGAGCATCATGGGCTGCAATGCGGCTTCTGCACGCCGGGGATGATCACCCGCGCACACCGCCTGCTGAAGGAGAACCCGAACCCGACCGAAGAAGAGGTCCGTTTCGGCATGGCCGGCAATCTCTGCCGATGCACCGGCTACCAGAATATCGTCAAGTCCATCCTGGCCGCCGCGGCCGAGATGAACGCAGCCCAGGAGGCCGCGGAATGAACGACCAGACCCCCATTTCCCGCGAGGAGCGTGTCGCCAATCTCAAGGGGCTCGGCTGCTCGCGCAAGCGCGTCGAGGATGCCCGTTTCACGCAAGGCAAAGGCAACTATGTCGATGACGTGAAGCTGCCCGGCATGCTCTTCGGCGATTTCGTCCGCTCGCCTTACGCCCATGCCCGCGTGGTTTCGATCAATGCCGAAGAGGCGCTGAAGATCCCCGGCGTGCTGGCCGTGCTGACCGCCAAGGATCTCGAACCGCTCGGCCTGCACTGGATGCCGACCCTTGCCGGCGACAAGCAGATGGTGCTGGCCGATGGCAAGGTGCTGTTCCAGGGCCAGGAGGTGGCCTTTGTGGTCGCCAAGGATCGCTACGCCGCCGCCGATGGCATCAATGCCGTCGAGGTGGAATATGCCGAGCTTCCGGTCATCACCGACCCGTTCGAGGCGCTGCAATCAGACACCGTTTTGCGCGAGGATATCGCCGACCAGATGGAAGGCGCGCATGGCGCCCGGCGCCATCCCAACCACATCTTCCTCTGGGAGGAGGGCGACGAGGCGGCCACGAGCCAGGCCATCGACAGCGCCGAGGTGGTGGCCGAGGAGATGGTCTATTACCACCGGACCCACCCGTGCCCGCTGGAGACCTGCGGCTGCGTTGCCTCGATGGACAAGGTCAATGGCAAGCTCACCCTTTGGGGCACCTTCCAGGCGCCGCATGTGGTGCGTACCGTGGCCTCGCTTCTCTCCGGAATCGAGGAGCACAATATCCGGGTGATCTCGCCCGATATCGGCGGCGGCTTCGGCAACAAGGTCGGCGTCTATCCCGGTTACGTCTGTTCAATCGTTGCTTCAATTGTCACCGGTAAGCCGGTGAAATGGATTGAAAATCGGATGGACAACCTGATGGCCACGGCCTTCGCCCGCGACTACTGGATGAAGGGCAAGATCTCGGCCACCAAGGACGGCAAGATCACCGGGCTGCACTGTCACGTCACGGCCGATCACGGCGCGTTTGATGCCTGCGCCGACCCGACCAAGTTCCCCGCCGGCTTCTTCCATATCTGCACCGGCTCCTATGACATCCCGGTCGCCTATGTCGGTGTCGATGGCGTCTATACCAACAAGGCGCCGGGCGGCGTGGCCTATCGCTGCTCCTTCCGGGTGACGGAGGCGGCCTATTTCATCGAGCGGATGATCGAGGTTCTGGCGATGGAGCTCGGCATGGATGCCGCCGAGCTGCGCGCCAAGAACTTCATCCGCGAAGACCAGTTCCCCTATACCAGCGCGCTTGGCTGGGAATATGACAGCGGCGACTATCACACCGCCTGGAACAAGGCCCTAGAAGCAGTCGATTACGAGGGTCTGCGTAAGGAACAGGCCGAGCGGGTCGAGGCCTTCAAGCGGGGCGAGACGCGCAAGCTGCTCGGCATCGGCCTCACTCATTTTACCGAAATCGTGGGCGCGGGTCCGGTCAAGAACTGCGACATCCTGGGGATGGGCATGTTCGACAGCTGCGAGATCCGGATCCATCCCACGGGGTCGGCCATCGCGCGTCTGGGCACGATCAGCCAGGGACAGGGGCATGCCACCACTTTTGCCCAGATCCTGGCATCCGAGATCGGCATTCCCGCCGACTCGATCACGATCGAAGAAGGTGACACGGACACCGCGCCCTACGGGCTTGGCACCTATGGCTCGCGCTCGACGCCGGTCGCAGGGGCCGCGACCGCGATGGCCGGCCGAAAAATCCGCGCCAAGGCGCAGATGATCGCGGCCTACCTGCTGGAAGTGCATGACGACGACGTGGAATTCGATGTCGACCGCTTTGTGGTCAAGGGCGCGCCCGAGCGCTTCAAGACAATGGCCGAGATCGCCTATGCGTCCTACAATCAGGCGATCCCGGGGGTCGAGCCGGGGCTGGAGGCGGTGAGCTACTACGATCCGCCGAACATGACCTACCCGTTTGGCGCCTATATCTGCGTGATGGAGCTCGATGTCGACACTGGCACCCACGAGATCCGGCAGTTCTATGCGCTCGACGATTGCGGCACCCGCATCAACCCGATGGTGATCGAGGGACAGGTCCACGGCGGGTTGACCGAGGCGCTGGCGATCGCGATGGGGCAGGAGATCGCCTATGACGAGATCGGCAACCACAAGACGGCGACCTTCATGGACTTCTTCATCCCGACCGCCTGGGAGACGCCGAATTACGTGACCGACCACACCGAAACGCCCAGCCCGCATCATCCGATCGGCGCCAAGGGCGTGGGCGAAAGCCCGAATGTGGGCGGTGTGCCGGCCTTCTCCAATGCCGTGCATGATGCCTTCCGGGCCTTCGGGCTGCGGCAGGCGCACATGCCGCATGATCAGTGGCGGATCTGG
>NZ_JAWMPX010000034.1:0-51586 GCF_033101155.1 Tropicimonas sp. TH_r6 | reverse complement strand
AGGATCCCAGTTGAAGGAGTTCGCCGTTCCGTCGGGCCTCGAACGCGCGCGACGCATCGGCGGCGCATTGCGCGCTGCTTCGGGGGACTACACTTCAGTTGTGTTGAGCCAACTCTCTTCTTTCGGAATGCCTGGCCGGGTTCTCTTCGAAGGTTCGCTTCTCAAGCCCGTGAAATTCGTGCAGCACACTCAGGATGCACATGATATCGGGACGCTCGTTCTTGAGCGCGCGGACGGTAAGGGTTCCGTTACCGTTCTGAGCCTGAACGAAAACATCCTTGCCTATTCCAGCAATCAGTCCGCGCCAGTGATCCAGATGCCCGACATGTTGTGTTGGCTTGGAGAAGACGGAACAACCTTCGACAACGCACAGCTTCAGTCCGAGATGAGCAGCCCAAAGGTAAAATCCATATATGCAATCGGCGTCGAGGCAACCCAAACCGTTGGCGTGCCTTCAACCGGAGTCACATTCCGCGATTTCCCGGGAGTTCAGGCGCAGATGGCGGCTATCATGGGCGCGGTAGGGTACGCCGGCGCGTATGTGCCCTTCGACGCGAATGGATAGTCAACTGCGGCGATAGAAACACGGGGAGCCTGTTTTTGAAAGCTTTACCGACCGTGCAGCGCTTCGCTGCGAGTGCACTGTAGCACGTCATGGCCTATCGCCTTCATTCAGCGCGGAGGAAGACCAGACGTTTTCAACCGGAGCGTCGAGGGAGGTTGGGCAATTGGGCGGTCTGCATTGTGAACAGTCGTCGATAGCGTCCCGGCTTCCGTCAGGTCAGATTGAATGGGAGTTTCGCCTCCGGTGGGTCATCAGCAACTTCCAGCAGGACGATGGTTTTGACGATGAGGCTCCTCAATCACAATCCCGGTAGCTTGACTGCAAGCAACGCCTGATACAGCTGGTTGGGCGGTGTCAGAGGGAATCCGGTTGAGCGGGGCAGGGTGGTCTCGTAGCGTTTGACGATGCTTAAACCCGACCCCTTCGGATAATTTCGAACCAGCCGGGAGATAATCCGCCTGGCTGTGATGCTCTATGTTCGTTTCCCGCTCTCACTCCGCAACGTCGAGGACCTGTTTCATGAGCGCGGCATCGATGTCAGTCACGAATCCGTCCGGTTCTGGTGGAGCCGGTTTGGTCTGATGTTCTCCTCCAAAATCCGTGAGAAACGCGCAGAACGCCTCCGATCGGGGCCGCAAAAGCGGTGGCATTTGGATGAGGTGTTCGTGAAGATCAACGGCGACCGACACTACCTTTGACGGGCCGTCGATCATGAGGGCGAGGTCTTGGAAAGCTTCGTAACAAAGACGCGGGACAAGAAAACTGCATTGAAATTATTGAAAGAAACGATGCGGCGGTACGGCCGGAGCGAGTCCATCGTGACTGACTTGCTTCGGTCCTATGGCGCCGCTCTGAAAGAAATCGGCGCAACGGGCCTACAGGAAACGGGCCTTTGGCTGAACAATCGGGCGGAGAATTCGCATCTGCCATTCCGACGACGAGAGCGGGCGATGCAACGCTTCCGGCGAATGCGAAGTCTGCAGACATTCGTCTCCATCCACGCCTCGGTACACAACCACTTCAATCAGGAACGCCACTTTCAATCACGACAAGATTTCAAGCTGAACCGCTCCGCTGCGCTCGACGCGTGGCGCGGTCTCTGCACGGCATAAGGGACAGCTATTCTGCCCTTGTAGAGTTGAGTTCAAACCCGTCTGACAGCACTCGCTAGTCAATTCGATCCAGGCTCTGCTTGATCCGCAGCGTCGTGCGGCTCAGACGCCGCGCGAGGCGGCGCGCCACCAGCCTGTGAAAATCGGCGGCGAATCCAGGGCTCATCGCGTCCGCCGCCGAGATATGAGCCGTTTCGATATGCTTCAGGCGGGTGTTGCCCACGGCTGTAACAGTGGCGGTTCGTTCGACCTCGCCATAGGCTGCAATCTCGCCGATCAGCGAGCCGGGCAGGAACTTTGCAACCTCGAAATCGTCAGAACCTCTCGTTCGGATCGTTGCGCGTGCCTGGCCCTCAAGAAGCACGAAAATGCCGTCAGCAGCGTCGCCGCGTCGGATCATAACCTCCCTGTCGGAATAGCTCCTCGTTTCCAGCGTGGTTTCCAGATCAAGCGCGGGGTGGAGTCGTTCCAGTTCCTCAAGAAAGGAAAGCCCCTCTATTTCCTCAGCATGCGTCGCTTCGGAAAGGAGCCGTTCCTCGGCCGCCTCCAGCGCCTCGTTCAGCGTGGGATAGAGCTGCAACTGGCGTTTCCGATGATGGATGTTGAAACGCGCAATCCTGTCTTCGACGACTTCGGAGCAGCCTGAGAGCACGAGTTCGATGCCACGCGCGGTGCAATCTGCGCGCATCCGGTTGAGGTTGAGGATCGTCGAGGAGTCGATCCCCGAGACGTTTCCGAAATCCAGCATGAGCATGTCCAGCGACGTGGATCCATTGATGCGATGCCAGATCGCGCGGCGCAGCCCGGCACCCGATCCGAAGAAGAGATGCCCTTCCAACTCGACCACGAGCACACGGTGGCCCTTCCGTGTCAAACAGACCGCCTGCGGCGCGGCGCGTTCGACCGGCGAACGGCGTTCGCTCAGATCGGAGACAGAGCGCACGGTGTTCAGGCGGGCATAAGAGATGATGAAGAGGAAGACCGAGGCGCAGAGGCCAAATGCCAGCGCTTCGAGGAACCCGATGGTTGCCGCGACCGCCAGAGTCAGGACGATCAGCAGGGAATCCTGCCAGGGCAATTTCTTGCGCTCGTGCCAAAGCCAGGTCCGCATCAGGTCTATGCCGAGGAAGGCGACAACCGCGGCAAGGAGCCCTTTCGGAATCATGGCGAGGATGTCGGCTCCCAGCAGGAAGGTGAGCAGGCAGACCAGCGCCGCGCTCAACCCGGCGGCAAGTCCCTTCAGGCCCATCCGCGAGGCGAGGATGCTTTCCCCCAGAAGCGGGTATCCGACCAGACCGCCGAAGCCACCGGAGGCGATATTCGTCAGTCCGATGGCCCGCAGGTCCTGGTCCATCTCGATCTTCTCGTTGAGCGTGAGTTCGAGGCCGCTCAGATTGAGCATTCCGCCAAGCACGGTCATGCCCACGACGGCCAGCAGAACGGGCGCCTGGGCCAGGATGGCCTGCCAGTCCACCAAAGACGGATCGACCCTGCCGATTTCGCCAACAAAGCCGGTCTCGGGAAAGGGGCCCAGCAGCCAGCCCCGCGTAGCGGCACCTTCGAGGCCGATGCCAGAGAGGTGAAGGTAGAGATAGAAGATCGCTGCGGAAGCGATGAAGCACACAGACAAGATGTGCGTGCTGTCGATTTTCCGCGTGGCCAGATCCATCAATGTGCCGAGAACGATCCAGGGCGCCCAGATTGCAAGGCTCTCGGGGGCGAGAATGGTTCCTATATCCCAGATGGTCAGGTTGCGTCCGAGCGCGATTCCGATCGCGCCCAGGGTGAGGAAATAGCCGGTGGAAGCAAGAAACGCGCCGAGCACAGGGTAGGGCGTGAAACGCGCAAGAAAACTGACACGGATGGCCCCGAGAAACGTGCAGGTCAGGCCCGCCAGGATCGCTGCCAGCGCCACGAGGACAAAGACGGTGGAGTAAACGACCTCCGGATCCGCCGAAATTGCACCCGTGGCGATCGTGCTCGCCGCGCCTGCCAGAAGAATGGCGGTGATGTCCTGAGGTTGCGCGATGGTTCCGCGATAGGAGAACAGGAAAGCGCCAAGCGCCGCCATGATGGATGCACCCAGAAGGGTGTGCGCAATCCCACGCTCGAGATACACCGCAAGCGCGTCGTTATAGACGATTGCCGCGAAGGAGATTGCAAACACGACCGATGTGAACCCGACAAGGGTTCCGCTCAGGATGGCTCCGAGAGAGCCGGAAACGTTTTGCGCATTCTCCGTCGACTGTGCCATTCGGCCTCCGATCCTGGTCTGAACTGGAAACACATCCGAACGGGTAAAAGATTTGCGTGGGAGCAAAGGCGAATTAGGCAGTCTTTGTCCCAGCGCTGTCAATACAGCTTGAAAACGCACGGAAAGATCATCCGGGTTTGCGTCGTGCCCCATGGTCAAGAAAGCCTCGAAACCTGACTTGAGGAGGCCCGCTTTCCCTGATGACATCTTGGAGTGGCGCGCGCCCGGTGAGCGCGCCACGTCTGGCTGTGCGCGTCGCGCTCCTCCAGTCGAGCCGCGAACAGATCCCGTGGCATCGGCACTCGGGTCAGGACTCATGGACAGAAGATGGCCGTGGCGGCGAGGGCGATGACCGATTGAATGACCTTCGGCGACCTCACGGCGCGCATCCGTTCGGCGGTTCCCGAAGGCCCCCACTGGCTGGTTGGAGCTGTTCATGTTGAAAGAGTCGCAGGGGTTTTGCCAGTTCACCCACCGCCAAGATCACTTGGCCGCATTCTTTAAACTGAATGCTTGACGTAGTGTTGGCCGCGGACCGCGACAGCTGTGGGGAGACAGACATGGGCGCACATTCTCGTGGAAATACACTCGACTTCCTGAAAGTTGCCAACGACCTGTTGCCCGACGGCGCCAGCTATGACGCCTGCGTGGGCTGCGGGATCTGTGCCTCGGGATGTCCCGCGTCGGGGCTCTTCGGAATGGATCCGCGCCGCTTCATCAACATGGCCATGCTCGGCATGAACGAGGAGCTGTCCACGACGCCCTGGGTCTGGGCCTGCACGCAATGCAAGCGCTGCGCCTATCTCTGCCCGATGGGGATCGATGTCTCGCAGCTTGTCGGCGCCGCGCGCGGGGCCTGGGCGACCGAAGACAAGCCGAAGGGGATCGTGCGATCCTGTGCGGCGCAGAAGCTCGATGAGAGCACGAGCGCGATGGGGCTGATGTCGGAGGATTTCGTCGAGATCGTCGAGGAAACGCTGGAGGAGTTGCACGAGAACCAGCCACGCTTTGCCGATCTGAAGGTGCCGATCGACAAGAAGGGCGCGAAATTCGTCATCAACCAGAACTCGCGCGAACCGGCGGTCGAACCGGAGGAAATGGCGCCGCTCTGGAAGATCCTCGACTATGTGGGCGCGGACTGGACCTATTCCTCGAAGGGCTGGGCGGCAGAGAATTTCTGCATGTTCACCGGTGACACGGAGGCCTGGAAGGACATGGTCGAGACCCGCGTCGATGCCATGAACGCGCTGGAAAGCGAGATCTGGATCAACACCGAATGCGGGCATTCCTTCTTCACCATCTGGCAGGGGATCGAGAAATTCGGGCTCACGGCCAATTTCGAGGCCGAGAGCCTCGTGACCTATTACGCCCAGTGGATCCGGGAGGGGAAGCTGCCGGTCAACTCTGACTGGAACAAGAACAACGTCAAGTTCACCGTCCAGGACCCCTGTCAGCTTGTCCGGAAGTCCATTGGCGACCAGGCGGCCGAAGACCTGCGCTTCGTGGTCAAGACACTGGTCGGCGAGGAGAATTTCGTCGATATGCAGCCCTGCCGGAGCGCCAATTACTGCTGTGGCGGCGGCGGGGGCTTCCTGCAAGCGGGCATGGCCAGTGAACGCCGCGCCTATGGCAAGCGCAAGTTCGACCAGGTCATCGCGACCGAGGCCGATTACGTGCTGACCCCGTGCCACAACTGCCATTCCCAGATCGAGGATGTGGGCGATCATTTTGGCGGGGCCTACACGGTCACCCATCTGTGGACGCTGATCTGCCTGTCGCTTGGCATCCTTGGTCCGGATGAGCGCAAGTATCTTGGTCCGGACCTGGCCGATATCAACCTGCCGGAAGAGGAGTGAGCGTCATGTCTGTGCGGATATACGAGGCCGACGTTCTTGTCATCGGTGGGGGAGCGACGGGATCGGGCGTCATGCGCGACCTCGCCCTGCGCGGGATCAATTGCATCCTGATCGACCGCAAGGATCTGAACGCGGGCGCGTCGGGCGGCAATCACGGGTTGCTCCATAGCGGCGGACGCTATGCCACGGCGGATGCGGAGACAGCGGCGGAATGCCGGCACGAGGGCGACATCCTCAAGCGGCTGGCGCCGGAATGCATCGACGATTGCGGCGGGTTGTTCGTCGCCGTGGACGGCGATGACGAAGCGTTCGCGGCGAAGTTCCCGGAGCATTGCCGGGTCGCAGGGATCCCCTGCGAGGCGCTTTCGGCTGCCGAGGCGCGCGAACGCGAGCCGGCGCTCCCCGAGGCGATCCTCGCCGCCTATGCCGTGCCGGATGCCACGATCGACCCGTTCCGGATCGTGCTGGAGAATGTCGGTCATGCCGAGCGCCTGAATGACAGCAGCTATCTGCCACATATGGAGATCGAAGGGTTCGAGATCATTGATGGCACAGTAGCGAAGGCCTTGTGCCGGGACCGGCGCAGCGGCGAGGCGGTCGAGATCCGTGCCCTGCAATTTATCAATGCCAGCGGCGCCTGGGCCGAGAAGGTTGCCCGCCTCGCCGGCTGCTCGGATGTGAGCCTGCTCTATTCCAAGGGCACGTTGTTGATCAGCAACACCCGGGTGACCAACGGGGTCGTCAACCGCCTGCGCCTGCCCGATGACGGCGATATCCTGGTGCCCGGGGGCACGGTCTCGCTGCTCGGCACCTCCTCGGTCACAGTCGATGATCCCGATGGCATCGCGCCCACGGTGCCGGAGGTGGACCGCATCCTTGCCGAGGGCGCGGCGATGCTGCCGGTGTTGAACGAGACCCGCTTCGTGCGCGCCTTTTCCGGCGTGCGTCCGCTGCTGAAATCGGCCGGGAGCGAGGCGGATGGGCGCAAGGCCAATCGCGGCTTTGCCCTCTTCGATCACGAGGATCAGGGGCTTTCCAATTTCGCCACCGTCGCCGGGGGCAAGTTCACGACCTTTCGCCTGATGGCCGAGAAGGCGGGCGACCTCGTGGCCGCGCGGCTGGGCAATGCCGAGCCTTGCAAGACCAACCTGGAGCCGCTCCCCTCGGGCGATGCGTTGCGCTGGACCGAACCGGGCGCGGCGGCGCGCGACTGGTACAAGCGCGCCGATCCCACCGACATGGTTCTGTGCGAATGTGAGATGGTCGCGCGCTCGGCGGTCGACACGATCCTCGCGGATGCGCCCGGTGCGGAGGATCATATGAGCCTGAAGGCAATTGCCTTGCGCAGCCGGATCGGCAAGGGCGCCTGCCAGGGTGCTTTCTGCTCGATGCGGGTCACCTCGCATCTCTATGATCGCGGCGTCTATGACAGCCCGGACGGGCTCCGCCAGATGCGCGATTTCGTCAATGAGAGGTACAAGGGGATCCGGCCGGTGCTGTGGGGGGCACAGATGCCCCAGACGGAACTTGCCGAGATCCTGCATTGCGGGCTGGCCGGGATGGATCTCGCCGCCGCCGAAGAGGGGGCCGACAGCAAATGAAACGCGGAACCCGAAAGATCGAAACTCAACTCGCCGTCATCGGAACCGGGATCGCCGGGTTCGCGGCGAGCATCTTTGCCCGCCAACGCGGTCTCGACGTGGCCCAGTTCGGCCATAGCGGCGCGATGGCCTATACGACCGGGTATCTGGACCTTCTGGGCGTGCATGACCGGCGCGTCCGGCAGGATCCCTGGGCGGCGCTGGACGAGCTACGGCAGGACGAGCCGCAGCATCCGATGAGCGGCCTGTCCAATGCTTCGATCCGCGCGGCGTTCGATGGCTTCACCGATGCGCTCGGCGATATGGGTATCGGCTACACGAAGGCAGGCGATCGCAACCTGTCCGGGTTGCTGCCCAACGGTCTCGCCAAGCCGACATTCTCTGTTCCCGATACGATGCTTCCGGGCATCACCGCGCTGGAGAGAGGCGCCAAGACGCTCGTGGTGGATTTCGAAGGGTTGCAGGGCTTCAGCGCCAAGGCCTTCGAGGTTAATTTCCGCGACCGCTGGCCGGAGTTGAGCTCCGCTCGGTTGACCTTTCCCGGCATGGAGAACCGCCAGGTCTTCCCGGAGGTGCTTGCACGCTCACTGGAGACACGGGCAACACAGGAAGCGTTGGCCGAACTGATCCGGCCGCTGCTGAAAGGTGTCGAATATGTCGGCCTGCCCGCCATCCTCGGCATGCACATGCCCGACGAGATCCGGGCGCGGATGGAGGAGGCTATCGGCGCGCGGCTGTTCGAGATTCCGACCATCCCGCCGGCCGTTCCGGGCATCCGCCTCCGCGAGACTTTCGAGCGGTCCTTCCCGGAAATGGGCGTGCAGCTCGAGCCGCAGCTCAAGGTCGCGGAGGTCGATTTCCGGCCGTCCGGGGCCACTCTGCATCTGCACGGGCCGATGGAAGATCTGGAGGTGGAAGCCTCCGCTGTCCTGCTCGCCACCGGCCGGTTCCTTTCCGGCGGGCTCAAATCCGACCAGGACAGTCTCTCCGAGACCCTGCTCGACCTTCCGATAAGCCAACCGCAGGACCGGGACGCGTGGTTCCGGCAGGAATATCTCGACCCGCGCGGCCATCCGATCAACCGGCTCGGGGTCGAGGTGGATGGGCGTTTCCAACCCGTCGCCGCGGACGGAGCACCAATCCACGAACGGCTCTTCGCCGCCGGTGCCATTCTCGCGCATCAGGACTGGGTGCGCCAACGCTGTGGCGCAGGGCTGGCCATCGCCACCGCCCATGCCGCAACCGAGTCCGCCGCAGCCGCGCTCGGCTGACAGGGATAACGCCTATTGCGTCGGGGGGATCGGGTCGATCGTCGCGAACATGCCCGAGATGTTTGGCTGGGACGCGTTCCGCTCGTCCAGCCGCTCGAGATTTACGATCGTGCTGAGCATGATGCGGTCATGGCTCCAGCCGGTCGGGCTCTGCATAACCACGGCGCCGAGGGCGAGCAGGACGCAGAAGAGCAGCCCTATCGCCTTCCACGCCTGCTGGCTTTCCAGGCTCGGCGTACATCCGGTCAGGGCAACGATCCTGCGCCCCAGCTGGCTGTTCATCGCCGTGCCATGCGTGGAGTCGACAAAGCCCACCGCCGGTCCGACGGGCACGAAGACGCTTCCCTCGGGGCGCGCGCGGCCGCACGCGCGGATCAGGCTGCGGCAATAGCCGCCAAGTTCGATCGGGCGACGCAGGGCGACAGCCTGATCGCAGGCCATTTCGCGCAGCTCGCGCAATTGCCGGCTGCAAAGGTGAAAGGCCGGGTTCCAGAAGAACAAGGGCCGCAACGCCTCGACGGCGAACTCGTGCAGCAGGTCATATTGCCGGAGATGCTGGAACTCATGCGCCAGGGTGAAATGCAGATCGCGCCCATGTCCAAGCGCGCTGACCGGCAGGACCACGTAGCGGCGGCGCAGCCCGCATGTCGAGAACGGCACCGCGACCTCGTCCGAGATCAGCAGCTCCAGCCGGCCGAAACGCCGCCAGGGATGCGCATGGCGCAACACGCGGCGCAGGTGCAGGGCCGCGAAACACAGGCGGGCCGCCGAGAGTGTGAAGCCCAGCAGAAGCAAGGCCAGCACGGCGTTCGTCCAGCCGTCCCGTTGCAGCAGGAAGGCATCGGTCAGGTCCGCGCGCAGGCCGAGAAGCGTCTCGAACCGTGTCGCGCTCATTTCGAGATTGCCGTTCAGGTATTGCGCGACGAGCAGGTCCGACAGGTTGAGCTGTGGGCCGACAGGGGGAAAGACCAGTCGCGCCAGGAAGGGCGCGACGATGACCGCAATGAAGATCCATTCCATCGCGCGGGCCTGTCCCATCATGGCCTGGCCCAGTCGACCGCGCCCGAGCGCACGGCGCATCGGAATCCAGGCCGCGACCAGGACGAGGAGCAGAATGTTCGCGTCCACCCACGCGTTCAGAATGCCTTCAGCCACCATCCTCTAACCTCTTGTTCACCAGGTTCCGGATTTCCTCCAGGGCTTCATCCGACAGCGTATCATCATCCACCAACCTGGCAACAAGCGCGGAAGGGGTGTCGTCGAAAAGCTTGTTGGACAGGTGCTTGAGGGTCTGTTTCTGGTAGGCGACCTTGGGAACCGCCGGGCGGTAGACGAGCGAGCGGTCCACTTTCGTGGAGGTCAGGAACCCCTTCTGGTCAAGAATCTTCAGGATCGTGGCGACAGAGGTATAGGCCCGCTCGGTCTCGCGGTTGAGCGCCGCGTGAATGTCGCGAACCGTGCCGCCGCCGATATCCCAGACGACGTTCATGAATTCCAGTTCGACCTCTGTCAGCGTATCGCTGGCTTGACGTTTTCGCATGTCGGCTCCAAGTGCTGGCGGCCCGGGGAGGATGGGCCGCCTCTATCCTATTTCCGATATATGCCTAAACCTTCCAGAAACAGAAGACGGCCCAGGCAAATGCGACGGCGAGGGGCCACCAGAGTGGCATTCCGAACAGTCCCAGGCCGGCCAGAAGAATGTAGATCGAGCCGAGGATCGTCATGAAGAGCCGATCCCCGCGGGTTGTGACCAGCCCGAAAACGCCCTTTCGCTCCTGTCCGCCTGGGTAGCGGAGCTCGAGCAGGGTCAGAACACCCATGGCCGAGAAGATCGCGATGAAGAACAGGGCAGTTGGCCAGGTCCATGCCATCCAGCTCATGATTACACTCTCCCCATCGCGAAGCCCTTCGCGATGTAATTGCGGACGAAATAGATGACGATGGCGCCGGGGATGATGGTCAGCGTTCCGGCGGCTGCCAGAAGCCCAAGCTCATACCCGGCCGACGAGGCCGTCTTGGTCATTGTCGCCGCGATCGGCTTGGCGGCCACAGCGGTCAGCGTCTTGGCGAGCAGCAGTTCCACCCAGGAGAACATGAAGCAGAAGAACGCCGCCACGCCCACGCCGGCCTTGATCGACGGGATGAAGATCGTGGTGAAGAAGCGCGGGAAGGAGTAGCCGTCGACAAAGGCCGTCTCGTCGAGTTCCTTCGGCACGCCGGACATGAAGCCTTCGAGGATCCACACCGCCAGCGGGATGTTGAACAGGCAATGCGCCAGCGCAACGGCAAGATGCGTGTCAAACAGACCGACCGCGGAGTAGAGCTGGAAGAAGGGCAGCGCGAAGACCGCCGCCGGCGCCATGCGGTTGGTCAGCAGCCAGAAGAACAGGTGCTTGTCGCCCAGGAAGCGGTAGCGCGAGAAGGCATAGGCCGCCGGAAGCGCGACTATCACCGAGATCACCGTGTTGATCGAGACATAGAGGATCGAGTTGATGTAGCCCCAGTACCACGTCGGATCGGTGAAGATGGTGACGTAGTTCTCCCAGGTGAATGTCTGGGGGAAGAGCGAGAAGCCGGAAAGGATCTCGTTCGTTGTCTTGAAGCTCATCGCCACCAGCCAGTAGATCGGCAGCATCAGGAACAGGATGTAGACGATGGGTATGATGGATCGTTTCTGCATCTTGCCCTCCCTCAGTTCAGGTCGTCCTTGGTCATCAGCGTGTAGAAGAGCCAGCTGACACCAAGAGTGATTGCGAAATAGATCAGGGACATGGCGGCTGCCGGGCCCAGGTCGAACTGCCCGAGCGCCATCTTCACGAGGTCGATGGACAGGAGCGTGGTGGAGTTGCCGGGGCCACCGCCGGTGAGCACGAAGGGCTCGGTGTAGATGTTGAAGCTGTCCATGAAGCGCAACAGGATCGCGATGGTCAGGACGTTCTTCATCTTCGGCAGCTGGATGAAGCGGAACACAGCCCAGTTGGAAGCGCCGTCGATCTTGGCCGCCTGGTAATAGGCGTCGGGGATCGAGACGAGCCCGGCATAAGCCAGCAGCACGACCAGCGAGGTCCAGTGCCAGACATCCATCGTGATGATGGTGATCCAGGCCGCGAGCGGGTCCTGCGTCATGTCGTAGTTGATGCCGAGCGTGTGGTTCAGGAAATATCCCAGCAGGCCGATATCGGGCAGGGTGAAGATGTTCCACATCGCGCCGACCACGTTCCAAGGGATCAGCATCGGCAGCGCCATGAGCACGAGGCAGACCGGCACCCAGAAGCCCTGTCGCGGCATCGAGAGCGCGATGATGATGCCGAGCGGAACTTCGATCACCAGGATCAGGCCGGTGAACAGGAACTGCCGGCCGAGGGCGGCGTGGAAGCGGTCGGATGTCAGGATCTGCTCGTACCAGCCCAGCCCTTCCCAGAAGAACAGGTTGTCGCCAAAGGTTTCCTGCACCGAGTAGTTGACCACCGTCATCATCGGGATCAGCGCGTTGAACGCCACCAGGAACAACACCGGCAGCACGAGGAACCACGCGCGTTGGTTTACGGTTTTCATTGCGCCGCCTCCCCTGCGGTCGTCGCCAGCCAGCCGTCGCGATAGAGCCGCGTGCGGTCGGGCCGGAAATTCAGATGCACGGTTTCGCCCTTCTCGGGGGCATTCTCCTTGACGATCGCCGCAACGCGGTCCTCGCCGATCAGGGTCTCGACAACGATATGCCGGCCGACATCGGAGATCTTCCGCACGACGGCTTCGATGCCGCTCTCGGCGAGCGTGACGAATTCGGGACGGACGCCGATCTCGGTGCGCGTGCCGTCGCCGGGCACGATCTCGCCCTCGAGCGCCACCTGTTTGCCACGGAACATCGCAGCCCCGCCTTGCGTCTCGCAGGGCAGGATATTCATCCCTGGTGAGCCGATGAAATGGCCGACAAAGGTGTGGGCCGGGCGCTCGAACAGCTCGACAGGCGTGCCGATCTGGACGATTTCGCCGTCCTGCATCACCACGACCTGGTCGGCAAAGGTCAGCGCCTCGGTCTGGTCATGGGTAACGTAGATCATCGTCGCGCGCACCCGCTGATGCAGTTCCTTGAGTTTGGAGCGCAGTTTCCATTTCAGATGCGGGTCGATCACCGTCAGCGGCTCGTCGAACATCACCACGTTGACGTTCTCGCGCACCAGTCCGCGGCCCATCGAGACCTTCTGCTTGTTGTCAGGCGAGAGCGCGGCGGCCTTGCGGTCGAGAATATCCGTCACCTCGAGCATCTCGGCGATCTCGGCCACCCGGCGCGCCACCATCGTTTCGTCCACGCCGCGATTGCGCAGGGGGAAGGCGAGGTTGTCGCGCACGCTCATCGTGTCGTAGATCACGGGGAACTGGAACACCTGGGCGATGTTGCGCTCGGTGGGGGCCAGTTCGGTCACGTCCTTGTCGTCGAAAAGGATGCGACCCTCAGAAGGCACGAGAAGCCCCGAAATGATGTTGAGAAGGGTGGATTTCCCGCAGCCCGACGGGCCGAGAAGCGCATAGGCACCGCCATCGTTCCAGTCGAGATCGATCATCTTGAGCGCGTAATCATCCGGCCCTTTCGGGTCCGGGTAATAGCTGTGGCGGAGGTTGGAGAGTGTTATCTTTGCCATGTCGTCCTCATGCCACCCGGTTGCCGTCAGCGCCGAAATAGTGGCAATGCGCTGGTTCCATGAAAAATTCCTGCTCCTGGCCAACCTCGAAGGGGAAGACCCCGGCCGAGAGCGAAACCCAGTTCCGGTCGCCAAAGTGGAAATGGGCGCTGCTTTCGGAGCCGCTGAGCTCCGTGACCAGAACGGTGCCGGTCAGCCGGACATTGGCGGTCGATGTGCGGCGCGGCAGGACGCGGTTCGGGCGGATCGCCACGGTATAGGGGCCGTCCGGCAGTGCGGCGGCCTCCCCTTCCAGCGGCCAGCGTGCGTGGCCGTTCAGGACGGCCTCGTTGCCCTGTTTGGTGATCTCACCGATATTGATCGGCGGATCGGAAAACACGTCGGCCGAAATGACGTTTGCGGGCTTGCGATAGATTTCGGCCGTCGGGCCGAACTGCGTGACGTGACCATCATGCATAAGCGCGGTCATCCCGCCCAGCAGCAGAGCTTCCTCCGGCTCAGACGTTGCGTAGACCACAACCGCACCGCGCCCGGCGAAGAGCTCGGGCAACTGGTCGCGAAGCTCCTCGCGCAGCTTGTAGTCCAGGTTGGCCAGCGGTTCGTCGAGGAACACCGCGCGGCTCTCCTTGGCGATGGCGCGGGCCAGCGCGGTGCGCTGCTGCTGGCCGCCGGACAGCTCATGCGGCCGGCGGTGCAGCATCGGGCGCAGCTGGAGAATGTCGGCGGCTTCTTCGACACGGCCCTGGATCTCGGATTTCGCCATGCCGGCCACCTTGAGCGGCGAGGCAATGTTGTCGAAAACCGTCATGTGCGGGTAGTTGATGAAGAACTGGTGCACGAGGCTGATATTGCGCTTTTGCGTATTCAGCTTCGAGACATCCTCGCCATCCATCAGGATCTGGCCGGAGGCGAGCGGGTCCAGCCCGGCCATCAGCTTGATCAGGGAGGTCTTTCCCGAGCCGGTCTCACCGAGCAGCACGTTGAAATGCCCTGTTTCCAGCGTCAGGCTCGTCTCCTTGATGTGGAGATTGGCACCGACGCGCTTGGTCACGTTTCTGAGGTCTAGTGTCATTTTTTCCGTGCCCGTCCTGCGTCGGGGCTGAGCCCGCACGGCGCAGGATGTTGAGGGGAGGGGGCGACCGCCCGCCAGATGAGCGGGCGGTCTGGGGAGACCCGGGCCGGTCCATGCGGCGGCCCGAGAGGGGGTCAGGTCACTGGGCGGCCCAGCGGGCAACCAGCTCATCGTAGTTCACGGTCTCGCCTTGCGGCTTCTCGTTGTCGAGCTTGGCTTTCGGGCCGTCGGGCTTGCCGAGCCACTCGGAGGGGTCCATCTCCTCGTTGAGGCGCGGGCCACAGCCGCCATAGACATTGGCCTGCTCATCGGCGGCCTGCATCCGGGCCATCACCTGGTCCATCTCGCCAGCGAGACGATCCATGGCTTCCTGCGGGGTGAAGGCGCCCGAGTTCACGTCACCGATCTGCTGCCACCAGAGCTGCGCCAGCTTGGGATAGTCAGGCACGTTGATGCCGGTCGGCGACCATGCCACGCGGTCCGGCGAGCGGTAGAACTCGACCAGGCCACCCAGCTTCGGGGCACGCTCGGTAAAGGACTCGTGGCGCACCGTGCTGTCGCGGATGAAGGTCAGACCTACATGCGACTTCTTGGTGTCGACGGTCTTGGAGACGACGAACTGGGCATAGAGCCAGGCCGCCTTGGCGCGGTCTTCGGGGGTGGAGTTCAGGATGGTCCAGGACCCCACGTCCTGGTAGCCGACCTTCTGGCCTTCTTCCCAATAGGGGCCGTGCGGGCTGGGGGCCATCCGCCAGAGCGGCGTGCCCTCGTCATCCACGGTGTTGTTGCCCGCGGATTTCGGGGCCACCATGTCGGCGGTGAAGGCCGTGTACCAGAAGATCTGCTGGGCAACGTTGCCCTGGCTGAGTGCGGGCAGCGACTGGTAGAAGTCGTAGGAGGCCGCACCCGGCGGGGCGTAGGCGCGCAGCCACTCGTCCCATTTGCGGATCGCATAGACCGCGGCCGGACCGTTGGTGCCGCCACCGCGAGACACGGAGGCGCCTGCGGGGTTGCACGAGCCAGCTTCCATTCGGATGCCCCACTCGTCGATCGGCACGCCATTCGGCTCACCCTTGGAACCGGCACCGGCCATCGACAGCCAGGCATCGGTCATCCGCCAGCCGAGGTCCGGCGCACGCTTGCCGTAATCCATGTGGCCGTAGATATCGACACCATCGATGTTCTTCACATCCTCCGAGAAGAACTGGGCGATGTCCTCGTAGGCCGACCAGTTGACCGGAACGCCGAGATCGTAGCCATACTTCTCCTTGAAGGCGGCTTGCAGGTCTTCGCGATCAAACCAGTCCTTGCGGAACCAGTAGAGGTTGGCGAATTGCTGGTCCGGCATCTGGTAGAGATCGCCATCCGGGCCGGTGGTGAACTGGATGCCCATGAAGTCATCGAGATCGAGGCCGGGATTGGTCACATCCGCGCCGGCACCTGCCATGAAGTCGGTCAGGTTATAGGCGAGCTGAAGCCGCGAATGGGTGCCGATCAGGTCGGAATCGTTGACATAGGCGTCATAGAGATTCCGCTTGGTCTGCATCTGGGTCTGAACCGCCTGGACAACCTCTCCCTCGCCCAGGATCTGGTGGTTCACCTTGATGCCGGTGATTTCCTCGAAGGCCTTGGTCAGCACTTCGGATTCATACGAATGGGTCGGAATGCCTTCCGACAACACGTTGATTTCCATTCCGCTGAAGGGCTGCGCGGCGGCGATGAACCACTTCATCTCCTCGAGCTGCTCTTCCTTGTTGAGCACAGACGGCTGGAACTCTTCGTCGATCCATTTCTGGGCCGCGGCCTCGTCGGCATAGGCCGATTGCACGGCCATAATGGCCGGGAGCGCTACCGCTCCCAACAGATATTTGCGCATCCTGGTCTCCTCCCTGATGAACGCTTTTCCGGTCGTTGCCGGTGCGTAAATCATGCTCATACGAATATGTGATCTGTCAAACTATATTCTTAGTAATTGGTCTGCGTTCTTTTAAAGCATTGGAATTCAGTATATTTTTGTCGAAATTCAATTGTTCGATTGACGTCAGTCGAACTTAAAGCGAAAACGTGAACGGTGGCGGAAACGATGGAAACGCGCCCCAAAGCGGTGTGAGGGCCAATGTCCGGCAACGACAGGCTACAAGCGATTCTCGACCTTCTCCGGGAGGAGGACAGTGTCGAGACGGAAGATCTCGCCCGGCGCTTCGAGGTGACCCCGCAAACGATCCGGCGGGACATGGCTGTCCTGGTCGAGCGTGGCCTGGCCCAGAGGACGCATGGCGGCGCCCGGCGCAAGGCCTCCACCTCGACGATCGCCTACGAGGATCGCCGGCTGAAGCACGCGCGCGAGAAGGAAGTGATCGGCCGTGTCGTTGCCGACATGATCCCCAACGGCCGTTCGATCATGCTCAATATCGGCTCGACAACCGAACAGGTCGCGCAGGCCCTGCGGGATCACGAAGACCTCGTGGTCATGACCAACAACATCAACGTCGTCCACATTCTGCGCATGTCCAGGATCGCGTCCCTCAAGATCGCGGGCGGCTCGGTGCGCCCTTCGGATGGCGCGATCATCGGCGGCGATGCCGTTGCTTTTATGGACAAGCACAAGGCAGATTTCGCGGTAATCGGCTGTTCCTCGCTGGATGCCGATGGCGCCATCCTGGATTTCGACGAACGCGAGGTGTCCGTCGCCCGGGCAATCCTGCGCAATGCCCGCAAGCGGATCCTCGTGGCGGATCGCTCGAAATTCGATGTCGATGCGTCGGTCAGGATCTGCAGCCTCGAAGAGCTGGACGTTGTGGTGACAGATGGCCAGCCGCCAGAAAGCTTCCTCCAGGCCGCGTCGGCATGCGGGACACGGGTGGTGTGCGCAAACAGCTCTGAACAGCTCTCCCGGCAGTGATGTCAGGCGAACCTGGCTTGCAACAGGGCAGGGCACCGACTGGCTTCACGTCAAGACGAAACCTGACCCGTTCAGATATTTCACGGCGAGCAAGGAGATCATCCACTTGGCCGTGATGCTCTACATTCGTTTTTGGTGGAACAGGTTCGGCTCGAAATTCGCCTCCGAGAGACGCGAAAAGCGCGCTGACCGTCTGCGATCTCTACCGCAATGACGGTGGCCCCTGAATGAGGTGTTCGTAAAGACCAACGTCGAACGCCACTACCAGTGGCGGGCAGTCGGCAACGAGGGAGAGATCCTGCAGAGCTTCGTTACGAAGGCGCACAGTAGGAAGGCAGGCCTGATGTTCATATGCAAGCCAATGAGATGCGTCAGGCCGCTGCACGCCCGTGTCACCGTCAAGCATCGTTTCGGCGCAGCCGAAGATTTGCCTAGGCGTCGACGACAAACGCCTTGTCGCGCGAGGTCTTCCCACTGATCTGGTGCATATGCGCAGCCGGTATGCCGAGTGCGTCAGCTAGGACCTTCAAGGCCGAATCATTTGCCCTCTCGCTGTCGATGTCATCCGTGACGAAAACCCTGAGCCCCATGCACTCAACAAGAAGGTCGACTTGTGGGGCGTTCGGTGTAACCCGGACTTCGATCTCTGTTCCGGGGGTCGACAGGTCTGACAGGATACCGTGTTTCATGGTTGATGCCTCCCGAGGCACGTTCCAAACTTGAATAAGTATATTTTCAGTATAGCATAAATCTGCTCATTTTGCCACGAGAATACTTCCCAGGCATTCTTCGCTTTTGAAGCCTCGATTGCGGGCTGGCGCTGCTGCCTCGTGTTC
Organism: Tropicimonas sp. TH_r6; assembly: GCF_033101155.1. Lineage (NCBI taxonomy): Bacteria > Pseudomonadati > Pseudomonadota > Alphaproteobacteria > Rhodobacterales > Roseobacteraceae > Tropicimonas > Tropicimonas sp. TH_r6. Next base: position 33,480 of record NZ_JAWMPX010000034.1, on the reverse strand, counting down.
GACGCGGACAGAGCATGCGTGCAAGCGGCAAACAGATTTAGTGTATACATTGAGAAATGTCGGGATTCTGGGCTGCGCCGACAGCAACGGTTTCCTGCTTGAGCATGACCTTTGATGGAAGGGTGGAGTGAACAAAAACGACGTTCGCGGCGCCCAGTGAACTGCGGAATTTGTAATTAAAGCGTATAATGAATATTGGATATATATTCATCTGGTGTCCGGCGTTTCCGACTTTCCCGACAAATTCACATATGTTTTGAGGCACGTTTTGCGGCCGAATTTGTAGCTGTAACGGCGATCCATCGCGTCAATTATGTCGCAGAAGCCAACGCGAAAGTTGAATAATTTCGATGGTTTACAGCAACATACAGAAAGCATGGAGAAAATCCGATAGCGATAACCTGCATCTCAGTTGCGTAATACCGCATTGTGCACGAATTCGAATTATTGCATGACACAGATCAAGGACGAGGCTGTTCGGATTTGTAAAAAAATCCACGAACTGGCCCGAAGAGCCAGAAAGAAATACCAGGATCGCAATAGTGCAAAATTCGTCGAATTCGGGAGCGGACCTCGTCCAGCTCAAGGAGGCGGTGGCGAACCTCCCCACGGGAAATGCGCCGCCGATCCTGTCCGAGATTCTCGATGCGTTGGGTCGCCTGATCGACCGCGCAGAGCCCACGGTAATCGATCTCGGTGCCATTCCCTTTACCGGAGGGGACGAGAAAGTTCTTCAGGAGATCCTTGGGAACGGCGAAGTGAATGCCGTTCTGGACGCGATGGGGGAGAGCCACGTTCAGGAAACCGGAATCCCGGGCGTGTGGCGTGTCGATCACTGTGACCCGAAGGGGGAGATCCAGTCCCGTTTCATCGAAATCACGTTTGTCCCCGACATCCTGAAGACGCAGTCGGAGGATGCCCAGCGCGGGCAAGAAATGCTGGCCGAACGCCTGAGTGAAAGGCTGAGCGCCATCAAATAGGGAGGTTGTGTCGATGTCGAGTAGTCCGTTGTTACCAAAGATGATGAAGGCGCACGGGGTCAGTCGCAGGAGTTTCCTGAAATACTGCGCGTCGCTCACATCGCTGATGGCATTGCCGCCTGCAATGGTCCCAAGGGTCGCCCACGCGCTCGAGACCGCGCCTCGCCCGTCGGTGATCTGGCTCTCCTTCCAGGAATGCACAGGCTGCACCGAGGCGATCACCCGGTCCAGCGCGCCGTCGCTCGAGGAACTGATCTTCGACTCGATCTCTCTCGACTACCACCACACCCTGCAGGCTGCCTCCGGCGACGCGGCAGAACACGCCCGCGAAGCGGCGATGAAGGAACATCACGGCAAGTACCTGGTGATCGTCGATGGCTCGATCCCGATGGATGAGCCGGGCTTCTCGGCCATCGCCGGTATCTCCAACCTCGACATGCTGAAGGAAACCGCCGAAGGGGCAGCCGCGATTGTCAGCGTGGGGACCTGTGCGGCCTATGGTGGGCTTCCGCAGGCCAACCCGAACCCGACAGGCGCCGTGGCGGTGTCCGACATCATCACGGACAAGCCGATCATCAACGTGCCCGGTTGTCCGCCGATCCCGATGGTCATGACGGCCGTGCTGGCGCATTACCTGACCTTCGGTATTCCCGACCTCGACGAACTGGGCCGGCCGAAAGCGTTCTTCGCCGAGTCGATTCACGACCGCTGCTACCGTCGCCCGTTCTATGACAAGGGCCTCTTTGCCGAGAGCTTCGACGACGAAGGCGCCCGCGCCGGCTGGTGCCTCTACAAGCTTGGCTGCAAGGGCCCGACCACCAAGAGCGTCTGTGCGACGGTCAAGTGGAACGACGGGACATCGTTCCCGATCGAGGCCGGGCATGGCTGCCTTGGCTGCACCGAACCGGATTTCTGGGACAATGGCGGCTTCTACAAACCGCTCTCGGCCCCGGCGGGCGACTATCGCCGGGTCGGACAGGCCGCGATCGTGGCCGGAGTCGCAGCCGGGGCAGGGGGCGCCTACCTCGCCAGGAAGAACAAGGCGGAGGCGCTTGCCAACCACGAAACTGTGGATGCCTTCACCCTTGAGAAGGAGGAGAAGGAGTCATGAACAACCCGAACTTCGATCTTTTGATGTTCGCACGCGGGCCGCTGTTCGACATAGCCCTGCTCGTCTTCGTCGCCGGCGTCCTGATCCGGATCGTGGAGATCCTCGTCCTCGGCCGGAAAAAGGATTTCTCCAAGGCCAAGGGCAATCCGGTCCAGCAGGGGATCAAGACGATCTTCACACGGACCCTTCCGCGCCCCGGAGCGATCAAGGCCAACCCGATCACCATCGTGGGCGGCTACGTCTTCCATATCGGGTTCTTCATCGCCTTCCTGCTCTTCGTGCCGCATATCGCGCTGATCGAAGAGCTGACCGGCTTGAGCTGGCCGGGCGTGGGCCGGGTAATCATCGAGAGCGCGACTGTGCTTGCAGTCATCGCGGGCCTCGCTCTGATCTACACTCGCTGGCGCGACCCGGTGCGTCGGAAGCTGACCACCTGGGTTGACTACCTGGTGCTGATCCTCAGCCTTCTGCCGCTCATCACCGGCTATGTGGCTGTCAACAAGCTGTTCGGCGATCCGACCTTCATGATGGCGCTGCACATCCTGTCGGTCGACGTTCTGATGATCGTCTTCCCTTTCACCAAGCTGATGCACGCCTTCACCTTTGCGATGGCGCGTTACTACAACGGATCGATCCAGGGCCGCAAAGGAGCTGAATCATGAGTGCGACTGCCGAACGCGGCGTCAACGCCTTGCGCGAACAGATCGACGCCCCCGTCGCGAGTTTCTTCTCAAGCTGTGTGAGCTGCGGTCTCTGCGCGGACGCCTGCATCTTCTTCCAGGAAACTCAGGACCCGCAATACACGCCCATCCGCAAGGTCGAACTGCTGCGGCGGGTCTGGGAAAACGAGTACACGCTCTTCGGCCGGGTAAAGTCGATGGTCGGCTTCGGAAACGAGGTTACCGAGGAAGACTTCACCGAGGCGGAAAAGCTTGTCTATGACAGCTGCACCATGTGCGGACGCTGCACGATGGTCTGCCCGGTTGGCAACGACATCACCATGATGATCCGCAAGATGCGGGAAGGGATGTCGGCGGCCGGCCATGCGCCGGTCGAGCTGATCGGCGCCGCCAAGCGCCACACGTCGGGCAACAGCCCGATGGGCGACCTGAGCAAGGCCATCGAGGCCCAGGTCAAGCACGCGATCGCCGACACCGGGATCGAGATCGAGTTCGACAAGCCAGGCGTGGACTATCTCGTGATCCTCTCCGCGCAGGAGATTGCCGAGTATCCGGAAGTGATCGGCGCCATGGCGCGGATCTTCGAGAAGGCCGGTGTCACCTGGACAATCTCCAGGGAGGCCTTCGAGGCCACGAATGTCGGCGTGCAGATCGGCAATCGCGATGTGGCGAAATACCTCGTCACCCGCGTGGTCGAGGCAGCCGAAAAGCTGAAGGTCACGAAGGTCATCAGCCCCGAATGCGGCCACGCCTATCAGGCGCTGCGTTGGGAAGGGCCGAACCTGATCGGGCGGGAATACGAGTTCGAGGTGGTTCACATTATCGAGCTGCTCGACCAGTTGCGCGCCGAGGGCAAGCTCAAGACCTCCGGCAAGGACGAGGACAAGATCACCTTCCACGATCCCTGCCAGATCAACCGCCGCGGCGGCATCAACAAGGAGCCGCGCCGGCTGCTGAACATGGTCGCAGAGAATTTCGTCGAGACCGACGATGCGGGAACGATGAACTGGTGCTGCTCCGCCGGTGGTGGCGTCGGCGCCAACGAGCGTGCGGAAGACCTGAAAAACGCCGCCTTCCAGCTCAAGAAGCGGCAGTTCGAGAAGGTCGCGCCGGACAAAATCGTGACCATGTGCGCCTTCTGCCACCACACGCTGGAGAACGCACTGGAAGACAACGACATGGATATCGAGGTGGCCGGCCTGACCGAGATGATGGCCGAATACCTCGAAGACGAAGATTGAGGGGAGATACGAGATGGCAGAAAGACTGGTCGTAGACCCCATCACACGGATCGAGGGGCATCTGCGCGTCGAGGCGCAGATGGATGGCAACACCATCGCCGAGGCCTATTCCTCCGGCACCATGGTGCGCGGGTTGGAGATCATCCTGCGCGACCGGGACCCGCGCGACGCCTGGGCCTTTGCCCAGCGGATCTGCGGGGTCTGTACGCTGGTGCACGGTCTGGCCTCGGTTCGGGCGGTGGAAGATGCACTGAACTGGAAGATCCCGAAGAACGCGCAACTCATCCGAAACCTGATGATCGCGTCGCAATATGTGCATGACCACGTGATGCACTTCTACCACCTGCATGCGCTGGACTGGGTGGACGTGGTCTCCGCACTGGAAGCTGATCCAAAGGCGACCTCGGAACTCGCGCAATCCCTCAGTAGCTATCCGCGCTCCTCTCCGGGGCATTTCTCCGACGTGAAGAAGAAGCTGAAGGGATTTGTTGAATCCGGGCAACTCGGGATCTTCTCCGGCGGCTATTGGGGGCATCCCGGCTACAAGCTGCCACCCGAGGCAAACCTCATGGCCGTGTCGCACTACCTCGACGCGCTGGCATGGCAACGGGAAGTCTCCAAGCTGCACACGATCTTCGGCGGCAAGAACCCGCATCCGAACTTCGTCTGTGGCGGCGTGCCGTGCCCGATCGATCCCAATTCCGAAACCGCGATCAACATGTCGGCTCTCAGCCAGGTGTCGTCTCTCATCACCCAGATGGAAGACTTCGTGAACCAGGCCTACCTCCCGGACACGCTGGCCATCGCTTCGTTCTACAAGGACTGGGGCTCCATCGGCGAAGGCGTCGGCAACTTCCTGTGCTATGGCGATTTCCCGACCGGCGAGTACAATGATCCGTCGAGCTTCCTTGTGCCGCGTGGTGTGATCCTCGACCGTGATCTCTCCACCATCCACGACGTGGATCTGCACGAAGAAGGGCAGATCGAGGAATATGTCGATCACGCATGGTACAAGTACCAGGGTGGCAAGGGCACGGGGCTGCATCCCTATGACGGCGAGACGGAGCTGAACTACACCGGGCCGAAACCGCCCTATACGCAGCTCAATGTCGAAGACGAGTATTCCTGGCTGAAGTCGCCGCGCTGGAAGGGCAAGCCCATGGAGGTCGGCCCGCTCAGCCGGATGCTGATGCTCTATGCCAAGGGGCACGATCAGGCGAAGGAGCTTGTAGACAGCACGCTCAGCACGCTGGACGTGCCGGTGGACGCGCTGTTCTCGACGCTCGGCCGGACCGCGGCGCGGACGCTGGAGACCAAGATCTATCTCGACATGATGCGCGGCTGGTACAACGAGTTGGTCGCCAACATCGCCGCAGGCGATCTGAAGACCCACAATGAAGAGTTCTGGGATCCGTCGACCTGGCCCACCAAGGCGCAGGGCGCAGGGTACATGGAGGCGCCGCGCGGCGCACTCGGTCACTGGATCGTCATCAAGAACCGCAAGATCGACAACTACCAGGCCATCGTTCCGACGACCTGGAATGCCGGTCCGCGGGATTCCGAAGGCGTCTCCGGGCCGTATGAGGCGGCGTTGAAAGGACACACGCTCGCCAACCCGGACCAGCCGCTGGAGATCCTGCGCACGATCCACAGCTTCGACCCCTGCATCGCCTGTGCCGTGCACATGGTCGGCGAGGACGGCGACGAGAAACTGAAAATCAAGGTCCGCTGAGACCCTTCGCCGTCCCGCCAGTCGGGGCGGCAAACCAAGTCGCGAACGGGAAAGGACACACCAGATGCTTGACGAAAGCCAAATGGAAAACGCCAAGAGCATGTCGATCATCGTCACCAAGGGCACTCTGGACTGGGCCTATCCGCCCTTCATCCTGGGCACGACTGCGGCGGCAATGGACGTCGAGGTGACCATGTTCTTCACCTTCTACGGCCTGGTCCTGTTGAAGAAAGACCTGAACCTCGGGTTCTCGACGCTCGGCAATGCCGCGATGGAGATGCCGATGATGGGCGGTCACATGAAGATGCCCAACATGGTTTCCATGCTGCCCGGTGCAGGGTCGCTCGCAGGCACAATGATGAAGAACCTCATGGCCAAGAAGGGCGTGGCCTCCATCGAGGATCTGCGCGAGGCGGCGGTGGATCTCGAGATCCGCTTGATCGCCTGCCAGATGACGCTCGACCTGTTCGAATACTCTCAGGACGACATGATCGAGGGGATCGAGCTGGGCGGGGCCGCCACCTACATGGAAAACGCCCTCAAATCCGACATCAACCTGTTCATCTGAACACCAACACCACCAAGGAGAAGTATAGTGGCTGACCAAACCCTCAACGCCGAAGGTCTGAACTGCCCGCTGCCGATCCTTCGCGCCAAAAAGACGCTGAAGGGCATGAGCGCGGGCCAGGTGCTCGCAATAACCGCGACCGATCCCGGCTCCGTCGCCGACATGGCCGCTTTCTGCAACCAGACCGGCAACGAGTTGCTGAGTTCGACCAATGAGGGCGACGTCTACACTTACGAGATCAAGAAAGCCTGACGCTCACGTGGATCGCGACCGTTCACGTCTGGTCAGCCCCGCCAAGAAAACGGGACTGGCCCGGCCCTTGCAAGAGGCCGGACGATAGAACGCCCAACGGCAAGGACCGCCACGACCACAACGCGCCCGATCCCTTCCATCAAGGAAAGGAAAGTCCGTGAAATTCGGAATTGTCGTCAGCGAAGGCCCGTATACCCATCAGGCCGCTGACACCGCCTATCACTTCGCGAAGGCGGCGCTGGACAAGGGGCACACGGTGCCTCGCGTCTTCTTCTATCACGACGGGGTGAACGTCTCGACGAACCTCAGCGTGCCACCGCAGGACGAGCGCCACATCCAGAAGAACTGGACCGCGCTTGCGCAGGACAATGACATCGACCTGGTCGTCTGCATCGCCGCCGCACAACGCCGCGGCATCCTCGACGAAAACGAAGCCAAGCGTCAGGGCAAGGATGCCGCCAACCTCGCAGAGGGGTTCCGCATCTCGGGTCTCGGCCAGCTCATCGAGATGGGCATCGAATATGACCGCATGGTCATGTTCGGCGATTGAGGGAGGCCGCAATGTCTGACACCAAGAAGTTTCTCTATGTGAACCGCAAGGCGCCCTACGGGACGATCTATGCGCTCGAAAGCCTCGAGGTCGTGCTTATCGCGGCTGCCTTCGACCAGGATGTGAGCCTCGCCTTTCTCGATGACGGCGTCTTCCAGCTGACGAAGGGCCAGGACACCGACGGCATCGGCGTGAAGAATTTCTCGCCCACCTTCCGCGCGCTCGGCGACTACGAGGTCACCAAGCTCTACGTCGAGAAGGAGTCGCTCGACGAGCGTGGGCTGGAGCCCTCCGACCTGCAGGAAATCATGTGGGAAGACGAGGATGATGATTGGGAGGAAAAGCCTTCCATCCGCATCGTCTCCCGGTCCGAAATGGCCGACATCATGTCCGATCAGGACGTGGTCCTGAGTTTCTGAGGGGAAAGAAATGTCCACACTTCACACAGTCAACAAATCCCCTTTCGGCGATGGCGCCCTCAAGAGCTGCCTCGAGCACTGCAAACCCGGCGACGGGGTGCTGCTGATCGAGGACGGCGTCTATGGCGCGTTGTCCGGCTCGACGATTGCCGCTGACGTAACTGCCAGGTCCGCCGACGTGGCCTTCTACCGCCTCGATGGAGACTCGAAGGCCCGCGGTTTGCCCGCTGACAAGCTTCTCGGGGACGTGAAAGCGGTTGGCTACGACGGTTTCGTCGATCTCGTTGCCGAGTTCGACTGCACGCAATCCTGGCTTTGAAATGGCCCCTGCCGTGGCAGGGGCAACTATCTGAAAGAAGAAGAGGAATAAACCATGGCCTATCAGGTGAACGGATCTGCCATCGAGCACGACGAAGAAGGCTACATCGTCAATCTGGATGAGTGGTCGAAGGATGTTGCAGAGGAAATCGCCAAGGCGGAGGGGCTGGCCCTTTCGGACGACCACTGGCAGGTGATCGAGTTCCTGCGCAACTATTACGACGAGTTCCAGTTGGCACCGGCCGTGCGCGTTCTGGTCAAGAACGCCAAGAAGAAACTGGGCAAGGAGATTGGCAACAGCAAGACGCTTGAAGCGATGTTCCCCGATGGAGCCGCCAAGCAGGGCTGCAAGATTGCCGGCCTGCCCAAGCCGACGGGCTGTGTCTGAGCGAGACGGTTCGGTACATCGGCCCCGGCAGGAATTCTCCGGGGCCGGACCCTCTCTCACTTGAGGGGCCGAACAGACCCAAGGGGCCGCGCAATGCCGGCCCTGTCTGAATACAGGCCGCAAGGGACACATCCTGTCGAAGCGTGGCAAGACCCGGCTTCGATCTGGCGGTGAGTGGAGCGACACGGCAGGGCTCCACATTTGCGGTAGCGAGAAATGCCTGTCGAACACGTGATTGCAAACCCACGGAGGTCAATCATGAAAGCCACCCTGACCTGTCTCGTCGCCGCCTCGGCGATGCTGATCCTGCCAGCTGCCGAAAGCTTCGCCGAAGGCGACGGCAACTGGAAACGCGGCCGGATCTACTACCGGGCCGCCTGCACCTCCTGCCACACGGCAGAGATCGGTGAGTCCATCTCTCCCGCCTCCAGGAAGATCGCGGAATGGGAAGAATGGATCGAAACGCCCGAGGGCGCCGAGCATCTCGCGGAATATGTGAGCCAGGACTACCGCGCCAAGATCGCGCCGGACAACAAGGTCGCCGAGAAGTTCGGCCCCATCGCCAACGAGGATCTCTGGGCCGATATCCGCGCCTTCGTGGTCTATGGCGCCGCGGATTCCGCCACACCGGCCACCTGCAACTGATACTTTCCCGGGCCCCTGCAAGCGCAGGGATCCCGGGGGATAGGGACACGAAATGGCTACGAACGAAACGGTTGCCGGCGCCCCACCGGAAAAGAAATCCCGGTTGCCCGAATGGGCCGAAGGGTTCGCCGAAGATTACAAGAAGATCTTCATCGATGAATGGTCGCCCTATCTGGGCTTCATGCTGCTCGTCAGCCTCGCCATGATGCTCATGGCAAGCGGAGTCTTCTGGGGCGTCTTCGGCGGGTTGAAGCTCTGGGGAGACCACCTGAACAACGCCATCGGCCTTGGCGCAGTGCTTGGCATCAGTGAAAACCTGAAAAGCCCGCTGCAACACCAGATGTCGGTGATGAACATCGCGCTGCTGCTCGGCGCCTTCACCGCCGCGCTCATGTCGATGCAGTTCGCCATCCGCAAGGCGCCGCTGAGCGAATACGCCTACGGCGCCGTTGGGGGCTCGTTGATGGGCATCGGCGCAACGATCGCCGGAGGCTGCACCACGGGCGGCTTTTTCATTCCGCTCACCTTCAGCGCGCCTGCGGGTTGGGCCATGTGGGTCGGGCTGCTGGCCGGCGCCTTCATCGGGCTCAAGCTTCTGCTCTGGGGCATGGAGAACATCACCTGGGGCACCACCGCACCAAAGAACAAGACACCGGCACTGAAGCCCTACTTCCCCTATATCGGGCTGGTGGTCGCGCTCGGCGTGACCTGGTGGGGTGTCAGCTGGCTGCGCAGCGAAGACAACTACACTTCGATCCTCGCGCTGATGATGCTCGCCGGTTTCGGCATCGGCTTCGTGATGCACCGCTCGCGGCTCTGTTTCGCACGGGCCATTCGCGAGCCGTTCATGACCGCCGAGGGGATGATGACCAAGGCGATGATCCTCGCGATCTTCGTTGGCTGTCTGTTCGGATCGGTGCTGATCCAGAAGGGCAATATCGATCCCTATGTCGCGCTCTCTACACGCTTCTGGATGGGCTCGCTTATCGGCGGGCTGATCTTCGGCATCGGAATGGTGCTTGCGGGCGGTTGCGCTTCGGGCACGCTCTGGCGGATCGGCGAGGGGCATCTCAAGCTCGTCGTGGTGCTGATCTTCTTTGCCTGGGTTGGATCCATCGCCAGCGCGCTGTTCGGCGGTTGGGGGATCACAACGGGCGAGATCGACCTCGACTTCATGGACGGCATGGTCGAGTTCTCCAAGCTCGGCTACCAGGCCTTCCTGCCCGACATGCTGGGTGGATGGGGTCCGACCTATGTTGCGATGATCGCCATCCTCGCCATCTGGTGGTGCCTCGTTCGCTACAACGAGACCACCGAGAAATTCACCGTCATCTGAGAAATGCGCCCCCCGGAACGGTTTCGGGGGGCCATACGTTCTTCAATACAGCAAACAGGAGGAGAAAATGAGCGCCAGGACCAAGTTGACAGGACTTGCCATGGCCGTTGCGGTGGCTTTCGCACCGGTCTCGATTGCATGGGCCGAGCAGGCCGCGCCGACAGCAGAAGACAAGGCGGGCTGGTTCCACGAGGAGCATGTGGTCGACTATGACTTCATCGCGCCCTTTGCGGTGCTGCCGCAGCGCGACGACGTGTTGATCGTCGACTCCCGTCCCGATCGCATGTTCGGCCCGGGCCACATCCCGACATCGGTGCTGATCCCGGACAGCAAGTTCGCGGAAATGACCGACATGCTTCCGGAAGCCAAGGACCAGATGCTGATCTTCTATTGCGGCGGCTATGCCTGCAAACTCAGCCACAAGTCCGCCTTCAAGGCCGAGGAAATGGGCTACACCAACGTGAAGGTCTACGCTGCCGGTTTCCCGGATTGGAAAGAGAAGGGCGGTTCGGTCTCGATCAACACCGCTTACCTTCAGCAACTGATGGCCGGTGAAGAGCCGGTGTTGGTCGTCGACTCGCGGCCAAAGGGCAGCAAGTACGACAAGGGCTATATCCCCGGCGCGATCAGCCTGCCTGACACCAAGTTTGACACCATGTCCGGTCTCCTTCCCACAGCCAAGGACACCGCGCTGGTGTTCTATTGCGGCGGCTTCATCTGCAAGTTGTCGGACAATTCGGCACAAGCCGCGATGGAGATGGGCTATACCAAGGTCTTCACCTATCCCGCCGGTTACCCGGAGTGGAAGAAGCTGGTCGGCGTGGTCGCCATGCTCGTGTCGCCCGACACCAACGCCACGGCCGCGATGACAGCGCCCGATATGCCCGCCCCGGGTGAAGGTGCCATGGGGGTCGAGGAGTTCAACAAGATCCTCGCCGAGCGTCCGGACAATGTGCTGATCGTCGATGTGCGGGATGTCGAAGAATTCGCCGCCGGCGCACTTCAGGACACGATGAACGTTCCAGTCGGCGAGTTGGAAGACAAGGTGTTCGACCTTCCCGACGACAAGAAGATCATCTTCATCTGCACCTCCGGTGGTCGCAGCGGCGAGGCCTACGACCTTTCCAAGCTGCTCAATCCGGGCCTGGATGTCGCGTTCCTCGACGCCGTTGTGAAGTACAAGAAGGATGGCACGATCGAAGTCACGCCGCATAGCTGACCGATGATCGGCTGCGGCCAACAGATCGGCCCGCTATGCGGGCCGATCTTCCAAGCTCCTTCCGGGAGTCAGGCTTGCGCCGCCCAGGCGTCCAGCGTCGCCTTCGCCAAACGCACGGCTTCCGGGATCGCCTCGGCAACCTTCGGGCTCAGATCCGTACCCCAGCCAAGGGTCTCCGGCTCGATTCCCACCAGGACACGGTGTGTCGGCAGGTCCTCGCTCAGCCGTGACATGTCGAACAGGTCCGCCAGGCCGACTTCGTGGACACTCAGCTTGCCGGAGCGGACGAAGGCATCCATCTCTTCGCCTTCGAGGTGCCGGACGGTGCCCGCGCCGGAATGGAACTGCGCCGCGTCGAAAACGACCAACTGGTCGGCCGCGCCAATCGGTTCGGCGAGGGTGAAGCTGAGCGTGCCACCGTCGATGCAGGTGACATCGTCCCGCTGACCATGCAATTCTTCGAACATCTCGAGCGCGCGTATCCCCGCTGCCTCGTCCGACATGATGGAGTTTCCGATTCCCAGAATGAGTATCCGTGCCACTCGCTGCCTCCGACCTTGGTTGTTCCGGATGATGGACCTGTTCGACCTGCGAAAGCGAGACAAATGGTCAGCATGCATCTGTTGTTAAAACGTATTACAAATCTCGAATATAAGAACAACAAGAAAAAAGGACGCGACCCATGTGTCTTGCCGTACCAATGCGTATCAGTGAAATCGACGGTTTTATTGCCACCTGCGAGGCCTGCGGGATCGAGCGTGACGTGAACCTGTTCATGATGCAGGGCGAGGACTTGTCCGTTGGCGATCACGTGTTGATCCATGTTGGATACGCGATAAAAAAGGTGTCCGAAGAAGACGCCCGGTTGAGCTGGGAGGCCTTCGACGAGATCCTTCAGTCCGATGCATGAACTCGCAATCTGCCAGGCCCTGATCGACCAGGTGACGAGTGTCGCCGAGAGCAACAACGCGACCCGGGTGAGTGGGCTCACCCTGGAGGTTGGACCGCTGTCCGGGGTTGTTCCGGATCTGCTGTCGAACGCCTTCCCGATCGCTGCGGCTGGCTCCGTGGCCGACGGGGCAGAGCTCACGATTGAGCCCGCGCCGGTCCGCGTCTGGTGCAAGAGTTGCCAGTCCGAGAGCGACGCGAAGATTAACCGGCTTGTTTGCGCCCTGTGCGGAGACTGGAAAACGGAGCTGCGCTCCGGAGATGAACTGCTGTTAAGGTCCGTGGTGCTGGAGGATGCAACATCCACGCCGCACGCGGGTCAACCCGAGGAGAAACAACATGTGTGATACTTGTGGATGCAATGTTACCCCCGGCAACAGGGAGCTTGCCGAGGGCAAGCAGGCGACGCAGGTCCTCGGCAACTTGCTGAAGGTCAATGACGACCAGGCCTCGCACAACCGGGTCCATTTCAATGGGCATGGCGTATTGTCGGTGAACCTGATGTCGTCCCCCGGCGCAGGCAAGACCGCGCTTCTTGAAGCCACCGCCGAGCTGCTTGGCAACGACCTTCGTATTGGAGTGATCGAGGGCGATCTGGAGACCGAGAATGACGCGGATCGCATTCGCGCCTGCGGTGTGCCCGTTGTCCAGATATGCACCGGAACGGCCTGCCACCTGGACGCCCACATGGTGCATGACGCCCTGCACCAGATCGATCTGAACCGGCTCGATGTGCTGTTCGTGGAAAATGTCGGCAATCTCGTCTGCCCTGCCAGTTTCGATCTTGGCCAGCACCGGAACGTCGCCTTGCTGTCGACCCCGGAGGGCGACGACAAGCCGGCGAAATATCCGGTGATGTTCCGCTCGGCGGATCTCGTCCTTCTCACCAAGCGCGACCTTGCCCCGTACATGCCGGAGTTCGATGCAGCAAAGGCCGTGAACTACGTGCGCCAGTTGGGCAATGCCGCGCCGATCCTGGAGCTGTCTGCCAAGTCGGGCGAGGGCCTCGAGGGATGGGCGAGTTGGCTGAAGCGCGGCGTGGCAGACCTGCGGGAAAACCTTGCCGTTCCGACCGCCGCGGGAGCTTGAGAATGGCCCTTTCTGCTGCCGACTGGCTGGAGCGCATCCGGACCCTGGATCTGCCTGAAAAGGTCCGGATCATGAATGTCTGCGGTGGGCACGAGCGGTCCATCACCCAGGCCGGGCTTCGCGACGCGTTGCCCGCGAATATCGAGTTGATCCCGGGCCCCGGCTGCCCGGTCTGTGTCTGTCCGGAGGAGGATGTCTACCAGGCGATCCAGTTGGCCATGCGGGAGGACCTGACGCTGGCAACCTTCGGCGACATGCTCCGTGTGCCCGTGAATGTGCGCAAGAACGAGATCCGGTCGCTGGAGCAGGCAAAGGCCGCCGGCGCCGATGTGGTCCCCGTCGCCAGCCCGCAGGAAGTGGTGGCGCTTGCCCGCGCCAACCCGGACCGCCGCGTGGTGTTCTTCGCCGCCGGCTTCGAGACCACGACCGCTCCGGTCGCCGCGATGATGGCGCAGGGCGTGCCCGACAACCTGTTCCTGCTGCTCTCCGGCCGGCTCACCTGGCCGGCGGTCTCCATGCTGCTGAATTCGGGCGAGATCGGCTTCGATGCGCTGATCGCCCCCGGCCATGTCGGCACCGTCATGGGGCCGGAAGAATGGGAGTTTGTCGTCTCGGAGCATGGCGTGCCCGCCGCCATGGCCGGGTTCGACAGCGAGAGCCTGCTGGCCTCCATGTACTCGGTGCTGCGGCAATTGCAGGACGGCAAGCCCTTCCTCGACAATTGCTATCCCAGCGTGGTTCAGCCCGGCGGCAACCCGATGGCGCGCAAGTTCCTCGACGATGTGATGGAGGTCACGGATGCGACGTGGCGCGGGATCGGAACGATCCCCGGTTCCGGTTTCACGCTGAGGCAGGACTACGCAGCGCATGACGCACAGAAGGTCTTGCCAGACTATGCCGACGAAGCCCGCCGCCGGGTTGGCGAGATGCCCGCTGGCTGCGATTGCGCGCGCGTGGTCCTCGGCCGGATCTACCCCGACCAGTGCCGCATCTTCGGCGCACCCTGCACGCCGCGCAATCCGGTTGGTCCCTGCATGGTGTCCGACGAGGGCGCCTGCCGGATCTGGTGGTCCAGCGGACGGCGAACCCGCGTGGAGCAGGCCACCGAATGACGCGAGACCCGGACGTGCCAACCCAACCCGCCCCGCCTGCCGTGGCGCGGCGGATCGTGCTGCGGGGCCATGTGCAGGGCGTCGGCTTTCGCCCGCATGTCTACCGCGTCGCGGTGGGGCTCGGTTTGGCTGGCTGGGTCCAGAACCGGATGGGAGAGGTCCATGCCCATGTCGAGGGGCCGGAAGGCGGTGTCCTGACCTTCCTGCGCGATGTTCTGGAGCAGGCCCCTCCACTGTCGAAGCCAACCCTTGATGAATGTGTCGAGACAGGCCCGGAGCAGGCCGGGGACTTCGAGATCCTCGACAGCGATGCGGGCTCCGACGCCTCGATCTTCGTGCCGGCAGACACGTCGGTCTGCCCGGACTGCCTTCGGGAGATGCGCGACCCTACGGATCGCCGCCACCGCTATCCCTTCATCAACTGTACCCAATGCGGGCCGCGTTATACGCTGATCGAGGCCATGCCCTATGACCGGCCCAACACCACCATGGCCGGTTTCCCGCTCTGTGACGCCTGCCGGCGGGAATATGAAGATCCCACGAACCGCCGTTTCCATGCCGAGCCCGTTGCTTGCCCGGAATGCGGCCCATCCCTGCGTTTTGCGCGGCAGGGGGAGCCCGACATTGCCGACACCGAAGCCGCGCTGGTGGCGGCGATTGCGGCGCTGAAGGCTGGCGACATTCTCGCCGTGCGGGGCATCGGCGGTTACCACCTGATGTGTGATGCGCGCAACGAGGCCAGCGTCCTGCGGCTCAGGGACCGCAAGCGGCGCCCTGACAAGCCCTTTGCGGCGATGGTGCCCGAGAGCGGCGCGGATGGTCTGGACGAGGTGCGTGCGCTGGTGACCCTCACCAAGCCCGCGGCAGAGGCCCTTGTCACGCCGCACCGTCCGATCATGCTCCTGCCGCGACGGACGGAGGTCAGGCTGGCTCCCAGCGTTGCTCCGGGTTGCGCAGAGCTGGGTCTCTTCCTGCCTTACAGTCCGCTGCATGTGCTGATGCTGGACGCGCTCGACGCGCCTCTCGTGGCGACCTCGGCCAATCTCAGCGGCGAGCCGGTCCTGATTGCGCCGGAGGAGATTGATGAACGCCTCTCCGGCGTCGCCGACGCCGTGCTGCACCATAACCGTCCGATCTCTCGCCCCGCCGACGACCCGGTATTGCGCGAGATCGGCGGGATCATCACCCCGTTGCGCCTTGGCCGCGGCAATGCCCCGGTCGAATTGGCGCTTCGCGCCCCCGTGCCGAAGCCCGCTCTGGCCCTCGGCTCGCAGATGAAGGCGACCGTTGCGCTGGCCTTTGGCGACCGCGCGGTCATCTCGCCCCATATCGGCGAGATGGAGGCCCCACGTAGCCTGCAGGTCTTGCAGGAGGTCTCGCGCAGCCTGCAGGCGCTTTATGGCGAAACGGCCAGCGTGCTGCTCTGCGATGCCCATCCGGGCTATACGACCCACCGCTGGGCGCGCGCGCAGGGGATGCCGGTGGCCCCGATCCTGCACCATCACGCCCATGCCTCCGCGCTCGCGGCCGAATATCCGGAAGCGACGGGAGATTGGCTGACCTTCACCTGGGACGGAGTGGGGATGGGCGAGGACGGCACGCTCTGGGGCGGAGACGTCCTCTGGGGCCAGCCGGGGCGCTGGCGCCGCGTCGCCCGGTTCCGCCCTTTCCGCCTCACCGGTGGCGACCGCGCCGGGCGCGAACCCTGGCGCAGCGCCGCGGCGCTCTGCTGGGCAGAAAATCGCGATCTTCCATGCGTGCTGGACGGGGCAGAGATTGCCCGAACGGCGTGGGAAAAGGGTATCAACACGTTTGAAACCACCGCCGCCGGCCGGATCTTCGACGCTGCGGCCTGCCTTGTGACAGGCGTGACCCATGGCAGCTTCGAGGCGCAGGGGCCGATGCTTCTGGAAACTCTTGCCGGCGACATCGCGGGCAGGTCGATCCCGCTGCCGGTGGCGCGGCAGGATGGTCTTTGGGAGGTCGACTGGGCTCCTCTCATTGCGCCGCTGACAGACCAGACCCGTAGCCCGGAAAGCCGTGCGGCCGATTTTCACGCCAGCATGGCCCAACTCGTCCCCGACCTGATCGGACACCTGGTCAAGGACTATCCCTGTTCGCAGGTCGGTCTGACCGGCGGCGTTTTCCAGAATGCCCGCCTCGTAGGTGAAATTCAGGGCAGGACCCGCAATCTGGAGACACCGCTGAAACTGCATCGGCGCGTCCCATGCAACGACGCCGCCATCGCCTTCGGGCAGGTGGTGGAATATGCCGCGCAGGCAGGAGGAAACACCGAATGACCCTTCAGGATAGCCATATCTCGCTCGCCCACGGCAATGGCGGACGCTATATGCGCGAGCTGATCGACGAAGTCTTTGCACGACATCTGTCGAACGGCACGCTGGACACCTCGGCGGATTCCGTCGCGCTTTCGCTTCCCGGCGAACAGATCATGTTCACGACCGACGGCTTCACTGTCCAACCGCTGGAGTTTCCCGGCGGATCTATTGGCTCGCTGGCTGTGCATGGCACGACCAACGACCTCGCGGTCTCCGGCGCCGATCCCCTCTACCTGAGCCTGAATGCCTTCATCGAGGAAGGGTTCGACGTTGCTCAACTCGAGCGCATCGTGGCCGACCTCGGGCGCGCGGCTGCCGAGATCGGCGTCTCGGTCGTGGCTGGCGACACCAAGGTCCTGCCGCGCGGCCATGGCGGGGGGGTCTACCTCGCAACCACCGGCATCGGTGTCTACCGTCATCCCGGCAAGCTGGCGATGGGAGAGATCCGTGAGGGGGACATGATGCTGGTGAGCGGGACGATCGGCGATCACGGCATCTCCGTCATGCTGGCCCGCGAGCAGTTCGGGTTACGTGGCGATATCCTTTCCGACGCGACGAGTGTCCTGCCCCTGACGCAGGCCCTTCGCGGGATCGCGGGCACCCGCTTCATGCGTGACCCCACACGGGGCGGGCTCGTCTCGGTGGCGCACGAGATCACCCGCGCGACAGGTCTCGCGCTTACGCTGAATGCGCCCGCGATCCCGGTCCGGCCGGCCGTTCACACCGTTTGCGACATGCTGGGCTATGATCCTTACTACCTCGCCTGCGAGGGACGGGTTGTTGCCGTGGTGGCACCTGACGCTGCGGAGGCAGCGCTCGCGGCCTGGCAAGACCTGCCCGACGGCCGTGACGCGGCGCTCATCGGGGAACTTCGTGCGGACAACGCCGGCGCGCCAGTGACGCTGACGACAGAAGTCGGGGGGCGCAGGATGCTGGAAGAACTGGAGGACGACCCCTTGCCCCGGATCTGCTGAAGCGCCGTGCACCGAGGCGGGGCGTTTGTGCCGGCCGGGAAATGCGCGCGTGGATGGTTTCGCTGGCCTGGGTTTTGTCGGAGCAACGTGATTGCGACGGGGCAGGGGCTGGAGAGGTTCGTGCCCAAGAGGCGGGACAAGAAGACGGCCTTGAAAGTCCTGAAGAAATCAACGTGACGTTTCGGTCGGCCGGAGACCATCGCCACCGATTTGCTGCGATCGTACGGCGCTGCCTTGCAGGCGATGGGTGCCGAACAAATACAAGTCGAAGGCCAATTTCTCAGCGACTGGGTCGAGAATTCGCACTTGCCGTTGCGACGACGACGCCGGGCGATGCAACTCTTTCGGCGGATGCAGGGTTATCAGATATTCACCGCCGTCCACGCCGCTGTCTTCAATCGTATCAATCCGGGGCGTCGAAATAAGAGTCAGCCATGCCGGTCCTTCGGTGGCTGGTTCGAGTTCGTCTGCCAGCACCGCAGCGGCAACTTCAACCAAGGGCAAACCTTGCCGTAAACCGCAGCTATGGACCGTTGCGGATTCCATGGGCATGGAGAGAAAAACGCTCTGAAGTCGGCTTTCAGCCCTTAGCAGTTATTGTCTCGGATCAACGGATTGGAGCGAGCGGGCCTTGATCTTGGCGGGGGGGGCTGACCGGGTTGCGGACAATGCGGAAACGCGCCCTCTTGATGCCAAGGAACGTGAACGGCCCATTGCGGACCGTGGACCCGCGCGCGGCAAATGCCGGCGATGAGCCCATTGTGTCGGATGCCGTGTGGACCACAGAAATCTGTTTCGCGGCTCGGTGGCCATCCTGGGAAAACCGGTCGGTGCGGCCATCGCCATAACCGTTTCCAAGCGATGAAACGCAACCAGTTTTGCGACTGCATTGCTGCAGCGCAGAGTGTTTGCCGGATTGCCCGGGCGGCAAACTATGTCGCATGGTTTCCCGATGGTCGCATATCGGCGCCATGAGAACACTCTGACGAGGATACCCAAAGCATGAGTTCATCGCCTCCGATCGACCTGAACCAGCCGGTAGGCGACCGCGTGGAGAAAACCACCTGTTACATGTGTGCCTGTCGGTGCGGCATCGACGTGCACCTGAGGGGCGACAAGGTTCGCTACATCGAGGGCAACCGTGACCACCCGGTCAACAAGGGCGTCCTGTGTGGCAAGGGCTCGGCCGGCATCATGCAACATTACTCGCCCGCCCGACTGCAAGCGCCGATGAAACGCGTCGGGCCGCGCGGCTCGGGGCAGTTCGAGGAAATCACCTGGGACGAAGCGCTGGAGATCGCCACCAGCTGGCTCGGCGATGTACGCAGACGCGACCCGAAGCAGCTCGCTTTTTTCACCGGGCGAGACCAGAGCCAGTCGCTGACCGGCCTCTGGGCAATGCAATATGGCACACCCAATTTCGCCGCGCATGGCGGCTTCTGTTCGGTGAACATGGCCGCTGGCGGGCTCTATACTTTTGGCGGGGCCTTCTGGGAATTTGGCGATCCGGACTGGGAACACACGAAGTATTTCCTGCTCTTTGGCGTGGCGGAAGATCACGCCTCCAACCCGATCAAGGCCGGGATTGGCAAGCTCAAGGGGCGCGGCGGCAAGGTCGTTTCGGTGAACCCGGTACGGACTGGATACGCCGCGGTCTCCGATGAATGGGTGGGCATCAAGCCGGGCACGGACGGGTTGTTTGTCGGCGCGCTGATCCATGAGATGTTCCGCAACCGGACCATCGATCTGGACTATCTTGGCCGGTACACCAATTCGGGCTGGCTGGTGATCCAGGATGCCGGTGCCGCCGATGACGGGCTTTTTGCGCGCGATGAGGACGGCGCGGCCCTCGTGTTCGACACCGAAACGCAGCAGCTGAGCAACGCGATGAACCCTGATGCGCGGGCGGCGATGACCGGCGCGCGCGCCTTGCCCGACGGGCGTCAGGCCCGCCCTGTTTTCGAGCTGCTGGCCGAACGGTTTCTCTCGCCAGACTACGCCCCCGAGGCCGTCGCCGCCGAAACCGGCGTATCGGCGGAACAGACCCGCCGCATCGCCGCCGAACTGGCCCGCGTTGCGTTCGAGGAGGAAATCGTACTGGATCGACCCTGGACGGACTGGGCCGGGCGAAAGCATGACAAGATGATAGGGCGTCCCGTTTCCATGCATGCCATGCGCGGGATCTCCGCCCATTCCAATGGCTTCCAGACATGCCGCATGATCCACATCCTCCAGATCCTGCTGGGCACCATCGATTGCCCTGGCGGTTTCCGCTACAAGCCGCCCTATCCCAAACAGACCCCGCCGAACCTGCTGCCGCATGGGGCCTCGGGAGATATCAAGCCGGAAATGCCGCTTGGTGGTCCGCATCTTGGGTTCCCGCACGGGCCCGAACACCTGCTGCTGGACGATGAGGGCGGGCCGAACCGTATCGACAAGGCGTTCTCCTGGGATGCGCCGATGTCATCGCACGGGTTGATGCATATGGTCATCAACAATGCCGCCAGGAAGGACCCGTACGCGATCGACGTGCTGTTCCTCTACATGGCCAACATGGCGTGGAACTCCTCGATGAACGTTCCCGGCACGCTCGACGCCTTGACCGCAACAGACGAGAATGGCGACTACGTCATCCCGAAAATCATCTACTCGGACGCCTATTACTCCGAGACCGTGCCGTTTGCGGACCTGATCCTGCCGGACACGACCTACCTTGAGCGGTATGATTGCATCTCGCTGCTCGACCGGCCGATATCGGAGCCGGATTACCTCGCGGATTCCATCCGGCATCCGGTGGTGAAACCGGATCGCGACGTGCGGGGCTTTCAGGAAGTGCTGATCGATCTCGGGGCTCGCCTTGGCCTGCCGGCCTTCACCATGGAGGATGGCAGCCCGCGCTATCCGGGCGGATATGCCGACTATATCGTCAACCACGAACGCAAACCGGGGATTGGCCCGCTTTCAGGGTTCCGTGGTGATGGCACCGAGTTCGGCAAGGGCGCGCCGAACCCGGATCAACTGCAGCGCTATATCGACAACGGCGCCTTTTTCGAACATCGGCTGGACCCGAGCCATGCCTATTTCAAGCATGCCAATCGCGGTTATCTGGACTGGGGCATCGAAAAGGGCATCCGGCTTTCTCCGGAGCCGACAATCTTCCAACTCTACTCCGAGCCTCTGCAGAAGTTCCGCCTGGCCGGGCGGGGTCATGGTGAGCGGCAGCCACCGGACCGAGCCCGCGAGCGGTTGGAGCGCTATTTTGATCCGCTGCCGTTCTGGTATCCGCCATTCGAGGGGACACAGGTGGCCAGCGGCGCGTTTCCGCTGCACGCGATCACCCAGCGGCCCATGCATATGTATCACTCCTGGGGAAGCCAGAACGCCTGGCTGCGCCAGATCACGGCCGCCAACCGGCTGTATATTCACCGGTCTGTCGGGGATCGGATTGGGGCGGAAGATGATGATTGGGTCTGGCTGCGCTCGCATCTCGGACGCGTCAAATGCCAGGTTCGGCTGATGGACGGGGTCAATCCCGACACGGTCTGGACCTGGAACGCCATTGGCAAGCGTCGAGGCGCCTGGGGGCTGTCGGCAGACGCGCCCGAGAGCAATCAGGGGTTTCTGCTGAACCACCTGATTTCCGAACTGCTTCCGGCCAGGGAGGGCGGGTACAGCTATTCCAATTCTGATCCGATCACCGGACAGGCTGCGTGGTTCGACCTGCGCGTTGCGATCGAGAAAGCGGACGGGGCAGGCACCACGGAGCCCTTCTTCGAACCTCTGGGAGCCAGTGGACAGCCGCCTTCGCCGAGCAAACTCGCCTATGGCGCGGAATTCAGGAAGGATGGCCGATGACCTGCCTGCCACAGAGCACCGGCAAGAAGCTTGGACTTGTCATCGATCTCGACATCTGTGTGGGCTGTCAGGCCTGCGCAACCTCCTGCAAGGAGTGGAACACCGGCGGCTATTCCGCCCCGCTCTCCGATCACGACCCGTATGGCGCGGACCCGTCCGGCGTCTGGCTCAACCGGGTGCATTCCTACGAGTACGAACGCGATGGCGCGGCTGGAACACTTCATTTTCCACGCTCTTGCCTGCATTGCGAGGAACCTGACTGTGTCACCGTCTGCCCGACGGGCGCGTCCTACAAACGCGCGGAAGACGGGATTGTTCTTGTGAACCCCGATACCTGCATCGGGTGCAAACTCTGTTCCTGGGCCTGTCCTTACGGCGCACGCGAATATGACCATGATCACGGAGTGATGAAGAAATGCACCCTCTGCGTCGACCGGATCTATAACGAGACACTGGAGGAGGAGGACCGCGTTCCGGCCTGTGTGCGCGCCTGCCCAACCGGCGCACGCGCCTTCGGTGACCTTGGGGACCCTGAAAGCGATGTTTCGCGCTCGGTGGAAGAACGCAACGGTTTCAGCCTGCTGGAAGAGTTCGGAATGAAGCCGGTCAACCGCTATCTGCCGCCACGACAACGGCCCGCGCCGCCGCCCGAACCGGCCGAGCCCGTTACCGTCGCTGACGGTTCCGCCCTCGAAACCCTCTTTGCCTGGGTCGACCGGACCCTGTCCTCGCGGAGGTGACACATGCACCCGGCCTATTCCGTGATATTCTTCACAACATCCTCCGGCGCAGGCTACGGCTTGCTGTTCTGGCTCTCGCTCGCCGAAATCCTGGTGCCTGGCCTGCTTGACCGCTGGCCGGCCCTCGCGGCCCTTGTGCTGGCCTTGATGCTGATCTCAGCCGGCCTGCTCGCATCCACCTACCATCTCGGGCATCCTGAACGGGCGCTCGGCGCGCTGTCGCAATGGCGCTCGTCCTGGCTTTCGCGCGAGGCCGTGGCAGCGGTGGCGACATATCTCCCGGCCAGCCTGCTGGGGATCATATGGATTGCTGGATTGCCCGAGGGGATGGTGCCAGTGCTCGCCGGGCTCTCCGCGGCAGGTGCAATTGCGACCGTGTTCTGCACCGGAATGATCTACGCCTCGCTGCGCACAATCCGCCAATGGAACCGCCCGGATGTGCCGTGGATCTTTCTCGCCCTGGCTGCGGCGACCGGCGGGCTGCTCTTCGCCGTGTTCGCAGCCTTTGCAGGCGCCGGGCTTCAGGCGTCCCTCGTTATGTTCGTGAGCCTGAGCGTGGGCGCCGCTGTCAAGCTGCGCTACTGGTCCGCCATCGACGCCGATACGGCGCGCTACTCTGTCGAAGATGCTCTCGGCGTGCCCGGACTCGCGTCCGTCCGAACCCTCGACCCGCCCCACGACCGCCCCAACTTCGTAATGCGCGAGATGGGATACACGGTCGCGCGCAAGCATGTCGAAAAGCTACGGCGGGTCGTCCTGATGAGCCTCTTCGCCGTGCCGTTGGCATCGGTCTTGATTGGCGCTCTCTCAGGATGGTTTATAGCCGCGTTTTCGCTCGCCATCCTGACGGCCACCCTTGGCGTGGTGGTGGAACGTTGGCTTCTCTTCGCCGAAGCCGAACATGTTTCCCAACTCTACTACTGACGGAGCAATCCACGACGTCATTGGCAGAGGGGCGTTGCGACGTGCCGCAACGCGCAGCATCGACCGAGCGACAGTTTCAGGGGTGCGGTCACAGCCTGGCGCGAGCAGAAACCGGAGGCCGCCCGCCGCAAGGGGGGGCGAGACCTTCGTCACCTGGATCGAGAGCATCGACCCCGATCTGGCCACCGGACCCTTCGCCGGCCTCAACGTGGTCGCGGCGAAAGCCAACCGCAAGGCCACCGCTACCTCCGCAATGCGCCCGGGCGAGGTTTAGGACATCGTCGACAAGCGCCTCGCCGAGATCGCAGCCGCGAAGAAGGTCGCTGAACAGAAACCCAGCAGCACGCCGCCTGGCATCTGAACATTTCTGCGCCGTTGCGGTTGGGGGGAAATGGAGTGCCATGTCGACAAGACACACCGCATGGGCCTCGGTGTCCCAAGAAGCCCACAACTGCCAGACCCAAGCAGATCGCCACAGGCGCTCGATCATGCGGTCGTCGATCCAGCGGCCCTTGCCGACCCTGCTGATCTTCGTCGATGCCTCGCTGAGGACTTCTATCCGGATCGCGCTTGTGAACTGGATCTGGGTTGCATGCACGCCATACTTTTCGACGGTTCCGCCAACGTCATCTCTTCGCGGATCGCCTCAATCGCAACCTTGGCCTTTAGCTCGGGCGAAAGGTTCTATCCCTTGGTCATTTTGGATCGTGTCTCTCGTCAGGCGATCCATCTTGGCGACTGGTCTGAAATCCCGCGACCAACTCTCCGAAGACTGGCTCGAATTCGTCGGACACCTCCCTTGAGACCCCTGCAATCATCGTAGTACTGAGTTTTCACAACGTCGCGCCACAACAGAGTCGCCGACGTAGCATTGCCCGGCGACACTGCCCGGGCAGGCATGGCTTGAAATAAAGGTCTGCTGACATGGGAAAGATTGTCTCGATTGGTGAAACTCTCGTCGAGGTCATGGCCGACTCGTCAGGATGTGGCTTTCTGGAGCCGATGAGCTTCACCGGACCATTCCCCTCGGGGGCGCCGCCGATCTATATCAGTCAGGCGGCACGGATGGGCGCCGCGACGGCATATATCTCGACGGTAGGCGATGACGATTTCGGCAAGGTCAACCTGGACCGGCTGCGAAGCGACGGTGTCGATATATCTGCAATCGCCATCGACCCGATCCTCCCGACGGGGCACGCCTTCGTCCGTTACCGGCCCGATGGCAATCGCGACTTCTGTTACAACATCACCTACTCCGCCAGCGGCCAGACGAAGATGACGCCTGAGGCCGCGAATGTCATTGCCGCATCGACCCATCTGCACGTCGTCGGAAATTCGATGTTCACCGACGAGATCCGCGAGATGACCGCACAGGCGGCGGCTCAGATCAAGGCGCGAGGGGGAACGGTCTCGTTCGACCCCAATCTGCGCAAGGAGATGCTGGCGCAACCCGGTCTCCGCGAGGCGATCGAGAAGGTGCTTTCCTTCACCGACCTGTTTCTACCGTCCGGGGACGAACTGTTCCTCGGGGTCGAGACGACCGACGTGAATGAGGCAATCGCCCAGCACCTCGCCTCCGGGATGAAGGCTGTGGTGCACAAGCGCGGTGCCGAAGGCGCGACCTACTATGACGGGACGCTGGTGCTGAACCAGCCACCTTTCCCAGCGCAGGAGGTCGACCCGACCGGGGCTGGAGACTGCTTCGGCGGCGCATTCACCGCGCTTTGGACGTCGGGTGAAAGTGCGGCCGAATGCTTGCGGCTTGCCGCCGCCGCGGGCGCGCTTGCGGTGATGAAACGCGGTCCGATGTCCGGGGCCGAGAACGCCGAAACGGTGCGCGCGTTCGCTGACAAGCATACCCGTCGCGTACAAGGAGCAAAGCATGTCTGACGATCCGCTTCGAAACCTGGGCCAGGACCCTCGTGGTATCGTTTCCGTCTGTTCCGCCCACCCGCTGGTCATCTCCGCGTCGCTTCAGGAAGCAATGGCTCAGGATCAGTTCGCACTGATCGAATGCACCTGCAATCAGGTCAACCACCGCGGCGGCTACACCGGAATGACACCGGTCGATTTTGTCGCCAGGGTGAAGGAAATCGCCAGTTCGGTGGGGTTCCCTGAGGGCAAGCTTCTGTTCGGTGGCGACCATCTGGGGCCGAACCCGTGGAAACACCTTGCCGCCGATGAGGCGATGGCAGAGGCGAAGCTGATGATGCGGTCCTATGCCGAGGCGGGCATCCGCAAACTGCATCTGGATTGCTCAATGGGGTGCAAAGGCGAGCCGGTGGCGCTTGATGACGAAACGACCGCCGCGCGCGCCGCCGATCTTTGCGCCGTGGCCGAGGAGGTCGGCGAGGATTTCATCTACATCATCGGCACCGAGATCCCGGCGCCGGGCGGAGCCCATGAGGAACTCGCGGATCTTGAGCCCACCAAACCCGAGGCGGTGCGCCGGACCTATGACGTGCATAAACGGGTGTTCGAGGCAGCGGGGCTGTCGGACGCTTTCAAACGGGTTATCGCGATTGTTGTGCAGCCCCGGGTGGAGAGCGCGCAGATGAGTGTCGTGCTCTACGACCCCGAACGTGCACAGGACCTCGTGGCGGCGCGCTCCGACCTTTGCGGTCTGGTCTACGAGGGGCATTCGACCGATTACCAGACCGCGGCTTCGTTGAAGGCGCTCGTCGATGACGGTTTTTCTATCCTGAAAGTTGGCCCCTGCCTGAGCTATGCGGTCCGCGAAGCGCTCTACGGGATGGAAATGGCCGCGGCAGAAGTCGATGGCGGGCCACGCGCGCTGCGCGATACGATGGAAGCGCTGATGCTGGCCGACCCGAGTGTGTGGGACAGCCATATCCACGGCGACGCCGCCTCGCAGAAAAGCCAGCGCCATTATGGTCTGGCCGATCGAATTCGCTACTACTGGCTTAAACCGGAGGCGGTGGCCGCGCTGGATTCGTTTCACGACCGCTACCGGGCGACCCTCCCCCAAATCGGGCTTCTCAGCCAATATCTCGGGGGCGATTTCATCAAGGAAGCCCTCGAAGCCGGTGACGATTTCGGAGATCCGGATGCACTTATCAGACGCCGGGTCCGCCGCACCTTGCGGCCCTGGTTGAAGGCCTGCATCTGAAGCCACCCTCAGAAGCAATATCCCGATAGGTGTGTGCTATTCGTTCAACTAGGGGCCGCACCGCCAGGGTTGAGCGGAACGGCCCTGAACGACCAGCGTCCTCGGGCCGAATGGCTTGCGGCATTCGCTCAACGGCCTCGTGAAGGTTGTCGGGGCGGCTCTTTCGGAGCTGCTATTTCGATCTCGCGGGCTCCGTCCCCGCAAGGGTCGGCGAGGTCAGCTTGCAAGCGCCGCCAGTGTCACGAAAGTCCCGCAGATCGCCAGGCCGGAAATTCCGAGCCAGAACAGAAGATAGCCCACGATGACAACATAGAGCGGGAATCGCGATATGATGCCGCGTGCCGCGCCGATGACCTTGGCTGCAACGGCCTGACAGGCGCCGGCATTTTTGTGCAGTCGCAGACCGGGTGCCAGTGTCCAGTCCCATTTCCATGGGCCACTTCTTGATAGAGATTCCGGCACTGGAGGACGCATTCCGAGCGCCTGTTGCGGTCTTGTGTGATTGTACACTCTGAGCCACCAATTGATAACGACTTGGGCCTGGTTGGTTGTTGTGAACCATTCGGCGTTAAGAACTTCCCTGCGCAATGTGCAATTGAACCGTTCGTTGCAGCCGTTCTCCCAAGGTGATCCCGGATAGATCCGGAGGAGCTTCACGCCGACCTTTTCGAGCCAACCCTATGTGGCCTTCGATGCGAAGTCTGGACCATTGTCGCTCCGAACGAGTTCAGGTTTTCCATGGCGCAGGAAGAACCCGTAGAGGACTTCCAGCCCATCCTCAGAACCCAAGCGGGTGCGGACTTCTACTGCCAGTGACCGGCGGGTGTATTCGTCCAACACGGTCAGCATCTTGTCGCTGCGTCTATTGCTGAGCTTGTCGTCAACGAAGTCCACGCTTCACACAGCCACGCCGCTCTCCGGCGGGCGCGGCACGATCATCGGCACGCTGATCGCCGCGATGATCCTCAACGAAAAGGTCCGGTTCGGCGCGCCGAAACTCGCACCGGCCCCCGACTTCGAAGGAGAGACAGTTGACCCGAGAGCTCAAGGTTTACCCCAACGCGCACTACTATACCGAAGACGGAACCTTCAAAATGGAGCTGGCGCGAGAGGCGTATTTCGACCTGATGCGCTACCATGACTACGCCATCCCGGATCGCTTCCAGACGGAGGATTTCTGGGTCAAGGACCTCAATACCGGCGATTTCGCCTTTTCCGGCCTGGCCGGGATCTTCTGGTTCAGCGATCCCGACTACAACCTCTCCGGCCACGAGATGTTCCTGCTGCCCAACCAGGCGATTCCGGAGCATTGGCATGTCGGCACCGATGTGACCGGCCCGAAGTTCGAAGCCTGGCATGTGCGCCAAGGCGACATTTTCACCTGTTTGGTCGGCGTCGGCGAGATCGCCCGGCTCTCCGCACCGGCAGAACAGCACTGGATGCGGGCAGGGCCAAAGGGCGCCATCGTGACCGAATAGGCCACCCATCACGATCATGAGGGCCTGCGTTTCAGCCACCCGGACGGGACGTTCTTTCTCGACTAGGCAACAGACGGGTCATGTCAGGGCAACCTGGCCTGCAGCTGGGCAGGGGCCTGACTGGCTGTCTCGGATGAGGACACGCGACCCGTTCAAATACTCCAAGACGAGCGAGGAGTTCATCTGTCTTGCGGTGATGCTTCACGGTCGTCTTCCGCTCTCGCCGCGTGGCGCGGTCTCTGCCCGGCATAGCGGGGCCATGCCAGCTTGATGGACCCCGTTTCAGTCTCCGGAAATCCGGCTCAACGCCGACACATGATCGATCAGGTTTCGATCGGCGAGGTACATTTCAACCATTCCGGTCGCGGCAGGTCCGCGATCGGCTGGCATTTTTTCTGATGTGGTCCATTTCCGCGTCCGGGCTAATGTCCGTAGAGAATAGCCATGAAGTGGGGGGAACACTGAGGGGAAGGCGTCGGACCGCAGGAAGGTCCCCGCCGCCAGAGGACGCTGTTGGGCCGGAACGGATGGTCACCTTTCCGACCACGGTCAAACAAGCTGCTCGACGCCTGTGCCGATGCACGGCAACACTCGATGTCGAGCGCGTGCCACGAGTAGATCGCGGGCGGACCGCGTGATTGGTTCCGGTATTGAAAGAATACAAGGAAACGTCATGAAACGATTTCTATGATTGGCGGCGGTCTGCGCGCTGTCCGCCACTTCAGGGACTGCACAGGATGGCGAGATCATCCGTGATGGGGAGTACCGATATCTCGAAGCCCAGTTCGGCGATGAATGGGCTGAACAGGACACGCGGATCGACGGTCGCCTGAACGAGATCTGGGACGCCAATGTGGGCACCCCGCCAAACATCCTCTATATCCTGATCGACGATGTCAGCTTCGGCCAGATGGGCAGCCGGAGGCCCAACTACGTCACGGGGATCGACACGCCGAATATCAACCAATTCGCGCAAGACGGCCTGTCGTTGATGCGCATGTATACCGAACCCTCCTGCACGCCGACGCGCACGGCGTTCCTGACGGGTCGTCACCCGATCCGGGCCGGTGTCGAAGAGGTCAAGGTTGCGCTGGTCGGCGAGGGTTTGTCTGCCGAAGAGGTGACCCTGCCGGAAGTGTTGAAACAGGCCGGCTACAACACTGCCCATGTCGGCAAGTGGCATCAGGGCGATATCGAGGAGGCCTACCCGAACAATCAGGGGTTCGATTGGGCCGCCTTCCCGCTGCATCAGCAGGTGCAGCTCAGCCTGATGACGCGGGAAGCCAAGGACGCCAACAACATGTTGGGCTACCATCTGTCCGGTCAGTCGAACCAGTTCGGGCTGGACCAGCGGTTCCGGCCCTACGGGCTTGTCACCGGCGTGGAAGGCGAAGCCGGCGGCATGGTCCGCGAGGTCGACATGGAGCCGGGCGAGGAATGGACGCAAGCCAAGTACGAGGAAATGAACGAGCGGTACCAGCGCCAGATCCTCGAACAGCTCGACCGACTGGCTGGTGAGGAAGAACCGTTCTTCCTGCAATACTGGCCGCTTTACCCGCTGAACTTCGCATATCCCGATCAGGCGATTTCGCGAAATGGTGGCTTTCACGCCGACAAGCTACAGCTTCTGGACGAATGGATCGGTGATCTCCTGGCCAGGCTCGAGGAAACAGGAGAGGCGGACAACGCCATCGTCATGCTGATGGCCGACAACGGGTTGATGTATCACTACGAGGGCACTTCGGGGCTGAACCAGCTGATCTACCGGGGCGGAAAGACGCAGCACCTCGAAGGCGGCGTGCGGACGGATGCCTTCATCCGCTGGCCGGGCGTGATCGAGCCGGACAGCGCCGTTGGCGACATCGTGCATGTCTCGGATCTGTTCACAACCTTTGCGCGTATCGGCAATGCGATGGATTTCATCCCCAAGGACCGGGTCATCGACGGGCTGGACCAGACACCGCTTCTTCTTGAGGGGGAGGGCAACTCGCGGCGCGACTATGTGTATGTCTACGAAGGCACCGTCCTGCGCTCGGTCGTGAAACAGGAGTTCAAGATGCACTTGCCGGCGCCCGGTGTTCCGGGTGCAGCCGCCCCTGTCTACAACATCCTGCGCGATCCGCGCGAGGAACACTCACAGATCGGCAATGCGCTTTGGTCCGGGGCCTCCTTCCAGGACATGGTCAAACGGCATCAAAAGATGATCGCGAAATACCCGCATCTGCCGCTGGGCAAGGGCGTGCCGTATGAGGGCATCGAGAACCTGCGCCCGGAAAGTGAACTGGCGCGAGAGGTTTTCTCTTCCTGGCAGTAGACAGCGACGACTGTTGCTACACTGATGACACGTGGCGCGGCCGATCTTTCGGCCGCGCCTCATTTGCCAAAGGACGTCCTGTACATGATCAAAGCTTTCTTCGCAGCATCGGTCACTGCGGCTGCACTCACCGTCTCACCGTCTCGCCGGCCAAGGCGAACGATATCAGACTGATCGTCCAGATCGCGGTCGATGGGTTGCGGGGGGATCTTCTGAGCCGCTACGGGGCGAGTTTCGTCCCCGATGGCTTCCGTCGCCTGACCGAGGGGGGCGTCTGGTACACCGATGCCCATCACCTGCACGCGAATACCGAGACGATCGTCGGCCATGCCACCCTTGCCACCGGCGCTCATCCTGCCGAGCACGGCATGATCGGCAATTCCTGGTACAATCGGGCGGATGGACGGCTGGGCTATAATATCGAAGACCCCGCGTATGAAGCCCTGCCAGTTCCCGGGTTCTCCGGCGAAGGCGACCAGATCGACCCAACACAGGCCGCGGCGGCCACAACGGGACGGTCCCCGGCAAACATCCTTGCTTCGACCTTCGGGGACGAGCCTTCAAATCGAACAACGGCCAGTCAAGGATCATCGGGATTTCGGGCAAGGACCGTTCGGCTGTCGCCATGGCCGGCCATGTCGGCAAGGCCTTCTGGATGGCAACCGATACCGGCGCCTACCAGACCAGCAGTTACTATTATGACGCCTATCCGGACTGGGTGATCGCGTGGAATGCGGACCGTCCGGCCGATGCTGCGGTCGGGACTGACTGGACGTTGAGCGACCCCATCGACAGCTACCTTCTGGCCGCGAATGACGACCGGTTTTATGAAACCGATCTCAAGGGCTTCGGTCGCTC
Organism: Tropicimonas sp. TH_r6; assembly: GCF_033101155.1. Lineage (NCBI taxonomy): Bacteria > Pseudomonadati > Pseudomonadota > Alphaproteobacteria > Rhodobacterales > Roseobacteraceae > Tropicimonas > Tropicimonas sp. TH_r6. Next base: position 2,280 of record NZ_JAWMPX010000034.1, on the reverse strand, counting down.
CTTCCCACATCCCTACGGCGCCCCGAAAGACGGCCTTAATTACACGCAGGTGCTCTTGAGCCCGCTCGGCGATCAACTGACCGCGTCCTTTGGCAAGGCGGCGGTCCTCGGCGAGGGGCTTGGCCGGGATGACGCCGTCGACGACCTCAGCCTGAGTTTTTCGGGCGTGGATGCGACCAATCATTTCTTCGGCCCATCGAGCCTTGAGAACGAGGAAATGGTGCGATCCCTCGACCGCACGCTTGCAGACCTGTTCGCGTTTCTCGATGCACAGGTTGGCGCGGACCGGGTACTCTACGTTCTTTCCGCCGATCACGGAATGCCAGAGATGCCCGAATTCATGGCCGCGCATGGGCATGGGGCCGAAAGAAACGGGCATAAGGCGCTGGCCGAAGAGTTGAACTTCGAGATCGCGGATGCTTTTGGCGTTGAACCTGCGATCAAGGCGTTCTTCCGGCCCTACATCTATCTCGACCACGAGGTGATCGCGGAGGCGGGCGCCGATACGCGCGCCATCGAACGGCTGATCGTGGACGAACTCGGCGCCCGCCCGGGCATCGCAATGGCCATGCCAAGGGAACCGTTCCCGGAACAGCGCGGCGATTTCCTGGAGGGGCCGATCCGCCGGAATTTCCATCCGGCCCGCTCCGGTGACATCTACGTGGTGCAATCGCCCTACTCATTTCTCCTTGATCCGGGCGCAATCGCCGTGATGCACAGCTCGCCCTGGCGCTACGACACCCATGTGCCAATCATCTTTGCCGGTCCGGGGATCGAACCAAGGCAAGTCGCCGACAGGGTTGCGACGACCGATGTGGCGGTGACGCTGGCGGACATCTTCGCCACGACGCAGCCGAGCGGAGCATCGGGCACCGTCTTGCGCGACGTCGTGGGGTCGGAGAGCGGAGGATTATCCGGTCTCGTCGTTAACCAACTGAACGCCGGATGCCGTCTGGCGTCGCTTTGGTCCGGGTTTTGCCGCCGAGATCCACAGAAAACGGGTTGAAGCGATGCGTTCCGGACCGCGACGACGCCAACACCCGGCAGTATCCTGACGTCGGCCACTTGCCCATGGTGCCGTTTCACTGCCGCGCGACGCTTCCAGACCCTGCATTGCGAAGATCGAAGAAGCGTCACTGTTGGAGGTGATACTTCTTGATCTTGCTGTACAGAGTTCGCGTGCTCATGCCGAGTTCCTTGGCCGCTTTTGCCTTCTGGAACCCATTGCGGACAAGAGCGTCCGCGATCCAGTCGCGTTCAGACAAGGGCCGAGATGTTTCGGATTCGGTTTTCGGCGAGGCAGGTTGTGGATTGTTTTCGGCGGCCGCCCGGAGATCCACGGAGCTCGTGCACACAATGCGAGACTTGACCTGTCGAGGTGACAACTTGCGGATGTGTTGGACAAGTGCTTCATCGGCAAACCGAAGGAGGTTGCCTTGATGAATGGCGTTGAGGGACGAGATCTCCTCAAGGATGACCATCCATCCATTCGCCTGCTCCAGCGCGCCGCGCGACGTGGATGTGCCGAGCCACCGCGAGCGCGACCTGCGCACCGGCTGCGCAATTCCCTTCCAGTTGACCCTGGGCGGCATGATCCAGTTTACCGCTACGCCGATGTGGGGGATCAACTACGTCACCCACGAACCCTTCCGCCTGCCTCATCTCGACGAACATCTGGACTTGGGCAAAGGCGCAAATTCCATCGGCGGCTATTTTGCCGAGATGCTCGACCCGTCCATGAACTGGGACGACGTGGCGGAAATGGTGCGCGACAGGGACGGGCAGTTCTGTCTCAAGGGCATCATGACCGTCGAGGATGCCCGTCGCACGGCCGAGATCGGTTGTACCGGCATTTTCCTGTCTAACCACGGTGGCCGGCTGCTTTACGACTCCTGCGTCCCTTTCGACCAGTTGGCCGAAATTGTCGACGCCGTCGGGGATCGGCTCGACGTGATGATGGAAAGCGGCATCCAGCGCGGCACCCATGTTCTGAAAGCGTTGTCTCTTGGCGCCAAGGCCGTCGGGGTCGCTCGACACTATCTCTACGCCCTGGCTGTGGCCGGACAGCCAGGCGTGGACCGGGCGCTTGAGTTGCTCCGCAAGGAGATCGAGCGCGACATGAAGCTCGTGGGGGTCACCCGGATCAGACAACTCGGCCGTCACAATCTTCGGTTCCAGGTCGTCGGCCCTGCTTCGAGTGCAACGCAGTGGGAGGCTTCCTGACCGGCGGTCCCGATATGTGGTGGTCGGTCACGCATTTGCGGCGAATGGCCAGTATCC
>NZ_JAWMPX010000033.1:0-55270 GCF_033101155.1 Tropicimonas sp. TH_r6 | reverse complement strand
CCAGCGCTCGCCGTCCTGATCAAAGTTCGAGGCCATGTCGCCATGGACCACGCGCTTGCCGGTGGCGAAGACGAAATTGGCGAACATCGGCAGCACGGTGCCGCCATCCGTCGAGACGAGCTCCTGCATTTCGAAATACATCGCGCGCCGCTTCTCTTCGTCAAGCTCGGCCCGGGCCATGACCAGAAGCTCGTCGAAACGTGCATTCTTCCAGTAGCTGTCGTTCCAGGCCGCGCCGCTGTCGAACGCCGTGGAGAAGATCTGGTCCTCGGTCGGACGTCCGCCCCAATACACTGCGGCGAACGGGTCTTTCAGCCAGACATCGGACCAGTAGCCGTCATTCGGCACCCGCTTGACGTCGATGGTGATCCCCGCAGGCGCTGCGGAGTTCTGGTAGAGCACGGCTGCATCCACAGCACCCGGGAAGGCCGCATCGGCCGCCGAGAGTTGGACGTTCACGCCATCCAGTCCGGCTTCCTTGAGGTAGAACTTGGCCTTGTCCGGATCATAGGGCGTCTGCGGCAGATCGGGATTGTGGAAGCGATAGCTCGGCCCGATCGGCTGGTCATTGCCCACGGTCCCGTGGCCGAAGAGGATCTTGTCGACAAGTTCCTGACGGTTGATCGCATGTTTCAACGCGAGGCGCACATTCACATCGTCGAGCGGCGCGGTGTCTGCGCGTGCGGCGAAGCTGTAATACTGCGGACCCGCGATGGATTCGATGGAGATGTCGGCATTGCGCCCGAGAAGTGCGACCGTCTTGAGGTCCAGCTTGTCGATCGCGTCGACATCGCCCGAGACCAGCGCCGTGGTCCGCGCGTTGAGATCGACGATGGACAGCATCTCGACCGTGTCGATGAAGCCGCGATTCTGGTCCCAGTCGTCCTGGAAACGCTCGAACCGGGCCACGACGCCGGGATCGAACTCGACCAGCTTGTAGGGGCCGCAGCCATCGCCGGAGCGCCAGTCGATGCTGCCTTCGCCGTCAGAGGGGCAGATTGCCATGTGATAGTCGGTGAAGACGAAGGGGAAGTCGGCGCTGCCGCTTTCCAGTTCGAACACGACCGTGGAGTCGCCCTCCTTGGAAATATTGACGATCGGCGCAACCAGAGGCTTGGCGACCGAGGTCGAATCCTCGCCGCGGTGATAGTCCACCGAGGCAATCACGTCGTCCAGCGTCACAGGCTTGCCGGAGTGGAAGGTCATGCCGGAGCGGATCTTGAACCGCCAGATCTTTGCGTCGGGGGTGGCTTCCCAGCTTTCGGCCACGTCTGGCTCAAGCGACCCGTCGACACCGACCTTGGTCAGGAAGCCGTTCATCCCGTAGGTCAGCGCCACGGTGAAACCGTTGGTCCAGGTCGCGGGATCCAGCGTATCGGCGGTGTTGCCGTGGCCCTTGGCAACCCGGATCGAGCCGCCGCGCTTCTGTTGTGCCAGCGCGGGACGGGTGCCCAGAAGGGTGCCTGCGGAGATCAGGCCGGCCGCAGCAGCGGTGGTCCCGAGAAAGGCGCGGCGGGTCGGGCGGGCGAAGGTCGGAGTTTTGCTTTTGTAGCTCATACTTCCCTGTCTCTTTTTCTGGCCGGAGCGGCGAGTGGTTCCGGCGCTGTCGTTTTTTGACATCGAGTGTCGGTTTTGAAAGATAGGCGCAACCAAGGCGAAAGGGAAGCCTGAGCTGCTGCCTGAGTTTCACTGCAAGAGTGCGTCTTCGAAGGGAAATTGCGACAGCAGCTCGGTCCCGGTCTCGGTGATCAGGAGCTGCTGTTCCAGCTTCACGCCCTCGCCTCCGTCTTCCGCGCCAATGAAGCTTTCGACGCAGATCGTCATGCCGGGCAGGATCTCGCCATCGTAGCCGGCATCGGGGAAATCGCCGTGGTGGTAGAGATAGGGATATTCGCCGCTCATCCCGCAGCCATGGGCCGAGAGATAGTAGCGGTGGGCGTAATATGTCTCGGGGATGTCCCAGGCCGCGTCCGCATAGTCCCGAAAGGACATGCCGGGGCGCAGGATCGACATGTTGTGGCTCACCTGCTCATGCGCGGTCTTGTAGAGCGCGCGCTGGGTCTCGGTCGGCGCGTCGGGGCCGGCATGGAAGGTGCGGGAGAAATCCGCGTAATAGCCGTGGCAGCCGACCACGTCGGTATCCAGCGCGATGAGCTGGTTTTCCCCGATCACGTTCGGGCCGGTCTCCTGAAACCACGGGTTGGTGCGCGGGCCGGCATTGAGCAGGCGGGTCTCGATATAGTCGCCATTCCGGGCGATGATCGAGCGGTGCAGCACGGACCAGAGCTCGGCCTCGGTCAGGCCGGGGCGGATGGCGGCGCGCAGCTCGGCCATGCCGCGTTCGGTGGCGCGCAGCGAGGCGCGCACGCAATTCATCTCCTCGTCGGACTTGATGGCACGGGCCATCTCGACAGGCTCCTGCGCATCGACCACGCGCAGCCCGCCCTCTGCCAGCGCGATGGCGACGCCGGCATTCATCCGTTCCAAGCCGACGGTCGCGTCGCCGCGCCCCAGCACTTCCGCCAGAAGGTCCATCATCTCCCGCGCCCAACCGCGCTCGCGCGCCGCGATATCGGGACCTGTGGCGACGAAGCTGGCGGTTTTCGCGGGGCGGACCTCGTCCACCGTCTCGTAGCCTTCGCCGAGATGTTCGGCGCCGGTGAATTCGAAGAGGATGGAGCGGTCCGCCGTCAGGACGAGGTAGCGAGAGGGGGCGTTGCGGGAGGTGAAAACCTGCATGTTCCGCGTACCGGTGGCGTAGCGTATATTGATCGCGTCCGAGAGGATCAGCGCGTCGATGCCGCGCGCGGCCATTTCCGCGCGGACCCGACCCAACCGGTAGAGGCGAACGGCGGCGAGGTCGATCCCTTCGCTCTCGGGCGCCCGGTCGAGCAGGGCAAGGTCATGCAGGTCGGATCGTTCCGCGTGCCAGTCAAAGGTCGTCATAGGAATCCCCGTGCTGATGTTGCCGCGAGACTGTCGGCAAGCCGGGGCGGTGGATCGTCTGTTTGCGACATTGCGAGGCAATGACGCCCGGTTTCCGAATTTCGGGCCGGGATCCGCGTGGATCGCATCGCGACGAGGTCTGTTTGCGACACCTCTTCCGCGCAGGTTTTCTCCTCCAGGCGCCCGCATCGGGGAGGGTCGGGCGCAGCGGGGCTTCCGCGCAATCCGGCCGCTCGGAGAAACGCGATCCTTTCGTCCGCAGAGAATCATCGTAGCCGACAGAGTTGGACTCTCTAAACTGCTGTTTTTTTAGGATTGCCGGGCAGGCGACGCCGTCACGTCGCGGGCAATGAACCGTTCCGACAAGGGGGGGGATACGATTTCCCTAGGGGAAGGTTAAGATTTTCCCGAGCCGGGGTAGAACTCACGGCCAGTTCGTGTTTGGGTAAAGGCATGTCGTTTTTGAGCAATCTCTCCCAGCCTTTGCAGGAAACGCTCGAAGACCAACGGCGCATCAACGACGCCGGCTGACAAACTTTATTCAACAGGAGACCAGAATGCCGAAGAAGGACAAGGTCCTGATAGACAAGATTGCAGATGCCGCCCGCACTGGCCGCATCTCTCGCCGGGACTTTCTGAACACCTCGATCGCCGCTGGCCTGACGGCGACCACGGCCACCGGTCTGTGGACCACGAAAGCAGCCGCGCAGCCCAAATCCGGCGGCACCTTCCGCTGGGGCCTGCATGACGGCAACACCTCTGACACCCACGATCCGGGCACCTATGTGTCGCGCCAGATGATCTATCTGGCCCACACGCACCGCTCCTACCTGACGATGATCATGGGCGACGGCTCGCTCGGCCCGGACATCGCCGATAGCTGGGAAGCCTCTGCCGATGCCTCCGAGTGGACCTTCAAGATCACCGAGAACGCCTCGTTCCACAGCGGCAAGAAAGTTACCGCCGACGACGTCATCGCCTCGCTGAACCACCACCGCGGCGACGCCTCGACCTCGGCGGCCAAGGCGCTTCTGGCCGATGTTGTCGACATCACCAAGGACGGCGATTACACGATCAAGATCGCGCTGACCGGCGGCAATGCCGACCTGCCCTGGCTGATGACCGACTACCATTTCGCCATCTGCCCGGCCAATGACGACGGCACGATTGACTGGAAATCCGGCGACGGCACCGGCCCCTACAAGATCGATGGTGGCGAGTTCGGCGTGAACTGGCAGCTTACCCGGCACGATGGCTGGCACCGTGAAGGCGCCTATTTCGACAAGGTCGAGATCCTCGTGCTGAACGACCCGAACGCACGCCAGACCGCTCTGGTCACCGGCGATGTGGATGCGGTCTCGATCATCGAGCTCAAGACCATGTCGCTGCTGCAGCGCGATCCGAATGTCACGATCCACAACATCCCCTCGGCCGGTGCCATCACCATGCCGATGCATTGCAACAAGGCGCCCTTCGACAATCCGGACGTCCGCAACGCGATGAAACTGGCGATGGACCGCGACGAGATCATCGAGAAGATCGCCTTCGGCGCAGCCACCAAGGGCAATGATTTCCACCATTCGCCGGCCCAACCCTACTGGCCCGAGGACATTCCGCAGCGCGAGTATGATCCCGACCAGGCCAAGTCGCTGCTGAAGAAGGCCGGGGCCGAGGGGCTCAAGGTCAGCCTGAGCACCGCCGACAGCGTCTATGCCGGTTCGGTGGACATGTGCGTCCTCTATGCCGAACAGGCCAAGGCAGCCGGGATCACCATCGATGTCGTGCGCGAGCCGAACGATGGCTACTATTCCGATGTCTGGCTCAAGAAGCCGTTCAGCCTCGTCTCCTGGGGTGCGCGCCCGACGCCGGATGTCATGTACACGCTGGCCTACAAGTCGGATGCGGCCTGGAACGAGAGCTACTGGGTCAATGATCGCTTCAACGAGCTGCTCATCATGGGCAAGGCGGAGCTTGACGACGCCAAGCGCGCCGAGATCTATCGCGAGATGGGCATGATCGCCCGGGACGATGGCGGCACCATCATCCCGTTCTTCAACAATTTCGTCTATGCCAGCCGCTCGACGATCGGCACGCCCGACCAGATGGCGGCGAGCTGGGAATGCGACGGTGCCCGCGCGGCAAGCCGTTGGTGGTCCACCAGCTGATCTGAAAACAACCGGCCCCGGCGCAGACCTGCGCCGGGGCCGTTCGTTCCGGTGGTATTGTGCGACCGAGCTCAAGGCCTTGCCCCGGACGGCGCCCTCCCGTGAAGGCGAGGGAGCGCCATTAACATAAAAGAAACGCGCATCCGGCAGCCGGTCGTCATGCGGAGCTTCGGAGGGATATATGGGCGACCTCTCAAGGCTGGTCTTCAAGAGACTGGGCTTCGGTCTCATCACCATTCTCGTGGTGTCGGTACTGATCTTCTTTGCGGTCGAGCTTCTGCCCGGCGACATCGCGCAGGCCGTGCTCGGACAGGGCGCGACCGAGGAAACCGTGGCAGCCATGCGCGAGCAACTGGGCCTCGACCGACCCGCCTTCGTGCGCTATTTCGACTGGCTCGGCGGCGCCGTGACCGGCGATTTCGGCGTTTCACTGGTTTCGGGAGAGCGGGTTAGCGAAGCGATCTCCGACCGCTTCGTCAACACGCTCTTCCTGGCGTCCTATGCCGCGGTCATCGCGGTTCCGATCTCGATCATGCTGGGCGTCTTCACGGCGCTTTATCGCAACACGATCTTCGACCGGGTTGCCAACGTGATGACGCTGACGACGATTTCCTCACCGGAGTTCTTCCTCGGCTACATCCTGATCCTCTTCCTTGCCGTCCGCGCGACCATGTTCCCGGCGATCTCCAGCCTGAGCAGCGACATGAGCCTGCTGGAGCTGCTCCACCGCGCCTTCCTGCCGATGCTGACGCTGGTGCTCGTTGTCACCGCGCATATGATGCGCATGACGCGGGCCGCGATCATCAACCTTCTGGCCTCGCCCTATATCGAGATGGCGCGGCTCAAGGGCACGCCGCCCTGGAAGGTGATCGTCAAGCACGCCCTGCCCAATGCCTGGGCGCCGATCATCAACGTCGTGGCCCTGAACCTTGCCTATCTCATCACCGGCGTGGTGCTGGTCGAGGTGGTCTTCGTCTATCCGGGCATCGGACAACTCCTCGTGGACGCGGTTGCCAAGCGTGACTTCCCGGTCGTGCAGGCCTGTTGTCTCATCTTCGCCGCCACCTTCATCCTGCTGAATCTTGCAGCCGATGTCGGTGCGATCCTCACCAACCCGCGCCTGCGGCATCCGAAGTGAGGCTGGCATCATGAGCAATTTCGTCATCATCTACTACGCGGCCCTGATCGCAGCATCCTGCCTCGCGGCCTATTACAAGCAACGTTCCGTCTTCACGCTGATATTCTCGCTGACGCTGATCTCCTTTGTGTTGGGGATTATCGGCGGGGCAGGGGCGCTGCGCTTCGTGGCCACTGCGGCCTTCGTGCTCGCGCTTGCGGCCGGCACCTCCTATTGCTTCCGCGAGTTCCTGATCATGATCTCGAAGCCGGGCCTGGCCAAGGAGCTGCGCACCGCGCCGCTTACCGCAGCCTTCGGCATGTTCGTGATCTTCACCTATGCCATCGCCGGTATCTTCGCGCCCTGGATTGCGCCGCATGGAGAGGCCGAGATCATCGGCCAGGCCTTCGCGCCGCCGGATGAGACCATGCTGCTGGGCGCCGACCAACTTGGACGCGACATGTTCAGCCGCATCATATATGGCGCGCGCAACTCGGTCGGGCTGGCGCTTGTCGCCACCATGCTCGCCTTCATCATGGGTTCTATCGCGGGGCTTCTGGCCGCGGTCAAAGGCGGCTGGTTTGACCAGCTCATGGGCCGGGTGGCCGATGTGATCATGTCGATCCCGTCGCTGATCTTCGCGCTGCTCATGCTGTCGATCTTCGGCACCGGGCTTCAGGTGATCGTGATCGTGGTCGCGGTGATCTACTCGCCGCGGGTCTTCCGCCTGACGCGGGCGGTTGCCGGCAATATCGTCGTGATGGACTACGTCGAGGCGGCCAAGCTGCGCGGGGAGGGGGACTGGTACCTGGTCCGAAAAGAGATCCTGCCAAACGCAACCGCGCCGTTGATCGCTGAGTTCGGGCTGGAGTTCTGCTTCGTCTTCCTGCTGATCGCGGGTCTCAGCTTCCTTGGCCTCGGTATCCAGCCGCCCACCGCTGACTGGGGCTCCATGGTGCGCGAGAATGCGACGCTGATCTCCTTCGGTGACATCACACCGCTGATCCCGGCGGCGGCCATCGCGCTGCTGACGGTGGCGATCAATTTCGTCGTCGACTGGATGCTGTTCCGCACCTCCGGCCTGAAGGAGCAATAAGATGCACGACAAGTTCAAGGACGCGGAAGTCCTGCTGGAGATCAAGGATCTCAAGATCGAGGGCTATTCCGACGAGACCTGGGTGCCGATCATCAAGGGCGTCGATCTGACGTTGCATCGCGGCGAGGTCATGGGGCTGATCGGCGAAAGCGGTGCCGGAAAGTCCACCATCGGGGCCGCCGCCATGGGCTATGCCCGTGACGGCACCCGCATCTCCGACGGCTCGATCGAGTTTGACGGGATGGAGCTGACCACCGCCTCCGAGGCCGAGCGGCGCGCCCTGCGCGGCTCGCGCATCGCCTATGTCGCGCAATCGGCGGCGGCCTCCTTCAACCCGTCGCACAAGATCATCGACCAGCATACCGAAGCCCCGGTCCATTACCGCATCAAGAAGCGGATGGAGGCGCAGGAAGACGCGATGGAGCTCTATGAGCGGCTGCGTCTTCCCAACCCGCAGGAGATCGGCTTCCGTTATCCGCACCAGGTTTCGGGCGGACAGCTGCAGCGGGCGATGACCGCGATGGCCATGTCCTGTCGACCGGACCTGATCATCTTCGATGAGCCCACCACGGCGCTCGATGTGACCACCCAGATAGAGGTGCTGGCCGCGATCCGGGACATCGTCGACCAGTTCAACACCGCGGCGATCTACATCACCCATGACCTCGCGGTCGTGGCGCAGATGGCGGACACGATCAAGGTGCTGCTCAAGGGCGAGGAGGTCGAGCAGGCGCCGACACAGGTGATGCTGGACAATCCTCAGGAAGACTACACCAAGAGCCTCTGGGCGGTGCGGAGCTTCCACTCGCCACAACGCCACCGCCCGACGGACAGTTCGCAGCCGCTGATTTCAGTGCAGAATGTCGATGCGGCCTATACCGGTGGGGTCAAGGTTCTGGACGATGTGTCCTTCGACATCTACCCGGGCATGACCGTGGCGGTCGTGGGCGAATCCGGCTCGGGCAAGTCGACCACGGCGCGCTGCATCACCGGGTTGTTGCCGCCGATGTCGGGGCAGATCCTGTGCAATGGCGAGCCCCTGCCGCCGCGTTACAAGGACCGCACGCGGGACCAGCTTCGTCAGGCGCAGATGATCTACCAGATGGCGGATACGGCGTTGAATCCGAAGGTTCGCATCAGCGATATCATCGGCCGCCCGGCACAGTTCTATGGTGGCCTGCATGGTCCTGCGCTGAAACAACGGGTGGACGAGCTGCTGGACCTGATCGAGCTCGATCCGTCCAAGTATTACAGTCGCTACCCACCGGAGCTTTCAGGCGGTCAGAAACAGCGGATCGGAATCGCCCGGGCGCTGGCGGCAGAGCCCAATTTCATCATCTGCGACGAGGTCACCAGCGCTCTCGACCAACTCGTGGCCGAGGGGATCCTCAAGTTGCTCGACCGGCTTCAGGACGAGCTGGGTCTTGCTTACATGTTCATCACCCATGACCTGGCGACCGTGCGGTCGATCGCCGACGAGGTGGTCGTGATGCAGCATGGAACCGTGGTGGAGCAGGGGCCCAAGGACGAGATGTTCACCCCGCCGCATCATCCCTATACGGACCTGCTTCTGTCCTCGGTGCCGGAGATGGATCCCGAATGGCTGACCACCGTGCTCGAGGAGCGCGGCGTCGATAACATCGGAGAAGCTGCGGACAATTGATCGCCCGCCCATTGCCCGAAAGGACCGACCGCTCCCGCTCTGGGACCGGTCGGTTCCGAGACATGGGCCTCTGTCCGACACATGCGAAAACCAGCCCGGTGCGCGCCTTTCGGCGCGTCCGGTCACGATATGCTTCGGGTGGGTGTGTTTGGCGCCTGGCGTCCGCTCAGAGAATGGCGTTTGCCGACAGCGCCAGCGTACTGACAAGGACGGCATAGACCAGCAAGAGCGCGGGCAGGGTACCAGCGCGCGATTGGTATTCGCGGATCATGTCGTCGCGTGTCAGCATCGCAACCTCCAACAAAAATGGAAAAACCCGTCCTCTATCGGGCTCAATTCCCACGTAGGGCTTCGGATTCATCCTATCAAGGAATTTTCTTCGAAATCGTGAATATCAGGCCGCTCGTTGCCGAGTGGTGTCGCAAATTGAACGATGACTGTCGTTTTCGATATTCGGTTGGAAGCTGGTACCGCTCGCAGCCAGAGAGAAATGCCTCGCCGGGATTTCGGCGGCGGTTCTTGCGGGGACTTCGGCGAATCACCACGGCGGGATTTCTCAGCCGAAAATCGTCGCGGCCCGACACGGATCGCTCCGATTTTCCCGCTCCGAGGCGTATAGGCCGTTCCGATGGCCGGAGCGGGATCTCCGCGCGGCGGTGCATAATTGGCAAGGCGGCGCAGGATGACCTCGGCAAGTTCGTCAGACCAGCGCAGGGCACCGCCATCTCCCAAACCACCGCTCCAATGCGCCGGACGCGGGCGCTGCGCCGTTGGAGAAGCGCATCGAACCGCGTCATCCCGGTCAGTTTGCCACAACGGAGCGGCGCGCTCACCATTCGGTTACACATTTTCCCGATAGTGGATGGTATCGAGCGGACACGGGAGTTCCGAAAATGAAGTATCAGATCTGGTTCGGTCCGTCAGGGCGCGTTCACGGGCGCCTGAAAGACGTCATTCTGTACCTGCAGGAAGTCAAGGTGCAATACGCTTGATCCTTGTCTGGACGCCTTGTGGCTGACTCTCTTTGGAGTGGGGACCCGTGATGCCTCTGTCTCCATTGAATGGACGAGCGGTAAGGCAATCGATGAGAACACTGAACTGAACTCAACAAGGCCTTGGCGCATCGACGCTTTCGGGATGAAACGCGGCGATGGCGGCATCCTTGCCGAAAGACGTCCCGCCCAGGATAGACCAAAATGGACGGCCGGGCTCCGGTCGTCTCATTCTGTCCGAGGATGCATCTGGCGCGGATCGGACCGGCTTGCGCCGGCGGGTCAGGTGCCCTGGGGCCAGCTTTCAAAGGGTTGCTTTTCCAGTGTCATCTGGCCATCCGCATCCTGTTGGATGTTGATCCAAGCTTGCCAGTTCGCGTCGTCGGTCTCCGGGTAATCAACTCGGTAATGGCTGCACCGGCTTTCGGTTCGCATCAGCGAGGCGCGCAGTTTCATTTCGGCCGAGAGGATCATGTTTTGCGTCTCAAAGGCGAGGCGCAGCTCATGCATGTCCGCGGCGCGCAGCATCGGCGCGTGATGGTCGCGGAGCTCCTCGATATAGGCCAGCGCGGCGCGCATCAGGCTCTCTTTCTTGATGTAGAGCACGAAATTCGGGACCATCACCCCTTGCAGGGTCTGCGTCACCCAGGCCGGGCCATAGCCGGCCTCGCGTCCGAGGGGCGCGAGGATCTCGGCGCGGATGCCGTCGATATGCGCCTGCGGGATCTCGACCGGGTCCGTCCGGGTGGCGTAGCTGGCGGCTTCCTCCCCGGCAATGGCGCCCTGTACGGCGGAGCCGGCGAGCGAGGAGCCGATCTGGGTATAGATCCCGCCAGCCATATGCGAGCCGAGCGCGTCGCCTGCCGCGAGCAGGCCCGGGACATTGCTGTTGCAGCGTGCGTCCGCCGGGACCAGTCCTTCGGATTTGTGGATCGACAGGCCGGCCGAAGCGCCGCCCATCTGCGGGGCGTCCATCGCGAAACCGGGCGCGCCGCCAGAGCGCTTCGGGCCGCCGCCCTTCGGCGGGGGCGGTCCGTCCCGACCGGGACCGCCGCGTCCGGCGCGCTCGCCGTCGGGACCGGAGCCGCTCGGACCGCTCGGACCACCGGGGCGGCGTCGGAATTCTTCCGGTGTCACCGGGCCACCGCTGACGGACCGGTCGTCCCTGCTCCCCGGGGGACCGCCGGGCAGCGGGTTGCCGGTCTGGTAGGCGATGTAATTGGCGTCGACGCCGAGATCGTGATGGATCTCGATGCCGGTCGTGCCGGGGATGCGTTCGAACATGTCTCCCCAGTTGTCGAAACTGGCGGCGGGGTGGTTGGCGCGGGTGGAGTGGCCGTCATTCCACTCCTTGCCGGTGATCTTGGCGCCGATGCGATAGGCCATGATCGAGCCATCATGGGTCAGATCGCCGATCGGGAACCCGTTGGGCTTGAAGCCGCCCGCCCCGGTGCAGAGTACCACTGCGCGGGCGCGGATGAGCACGGTCTCCTCGCTGTCGAGGCGGAAGCCTGCGGCGCCCCCGATGCGTCCGTCTTCCTTGACAAGGTGGGTGATTATCACCCGTTCCATCAGGGGGATGTCGCGCGCCTCGATTGGCTTGAGGAAGGGTCGGTTGGCCAGAACCTGGTCGAAGAAGCCCCATTCCTTCAGCTCTTTGGCGCGGGCGAGGGAATGCTCGGCGAGCTGGCGGGTATAGATCGGGTTGTTGGTGCCGAGGGCGGAGCGAGAAACCTTGGCAACGAACTCGTCGATGCTCAGGCTCTCCTTTTCGACATCATAGGTGAAGAAGCCCTTGGCGAAGGGGGTCTGGCCGGAGGCGCCGAGCCGCCCCTTGGAGACGAGCATCACGCTTGCACCGGCATCATGCGCTTTCACGGCGGCGAAGAGCCCGGCCATGCCGCCGCCGATGACAAGCACGTCGGTCTTGTGATCCCTGCCGGCTACGTTGGCGGCAGTGACGCGCGGCCGGTTCTCGGCCCAGCCCGCGCCCATTCCCAAGGCGGCGAGCCCGGAAACGGCGCCGCCGAGGGCGAGGAACTGGCGGCGGTTGGGGCCATCGAAGCGATCGGTCCTGGTCATATGTGCAGTCCCTCGGCATGTGCGGCAGGGCGGGGCCGTTCGGGCATGTAGAGGCGGGCGAGCAGGGCAATGCCGGCGAGGGCCAGCAAGCCGAAGAAGCCGCCAAGCAGCCAGCCGGTATGGCGGCCGAGTTCGATCGCGTGCCAGAGAGAGAGGCCGGTGAAACCCGTGGCCAGGACCGCGTGGAAGCCGCGCCAGACCCGGTAGCGGATGTGGAACCGTTTGATCAGACGCATGCGCAGGTGGCTGGTCAGGGCAAGCACAAGCATCAGCCCCCAGGAGACGAGGCCGAGCAGCACGCCGAGATTGTCGAAATTGGTCAGCATGGTGATCAGCGCGTCGAGCGGTCGAACGCCGGGCTCGAAATAGCGCGGCAGCACGATCAGGAAGGGGTGCAGCAGCAGAACGGTGATCGCGCCATAGCCGATCCAGCGGTGTAACGCCTGCAGGTGCGGCACCTTGAATGCCTGCTGGACCGCCGGGATGGTGCGGGCAAGGAAGAACTGGCCAAGCAGCAGCGTGAAGGAGAGTACCGTCAGGATCGACAGGGCTTCTTTCAGCAGGGAGCGGCCCGGGACAGGAGCGAGCGCGTAGAGCGCCAGCGGCAGGGCCAGGAATAGCAGAACGGCGGCAAGGGCGAGGCAGGTGCGGGTCGGTTTCATCGTCAGCCCCAGGGTGTGATGACGGGGAGGGATTTTTCCGGTGACATTTCTATTGCGTCAACCGGGCAGTAGAGCCGGCAAAGATGGCAGATCTGGCAATCGTCCGGATAGGCGATGACGGCCTTTCCAGAGCCGGGATCCAACCGGATCACGTCACATGGGCAGGATTGCACGCATTCACCGCAACCGATGCACCCGTGGATGGACTTGATGGTCATGGCCTGCGCGCACCTCCGGCCGGCTGTGCCCGGACGGCCGCGCCGCCTTGGACAGAGGGCATGTCTCTTTCCTTCATATGTGTCGGCGAAGCGATGGCTGGATCGGAAGCAACCTCGACTTCGTGGAGGAGGATGACGGACGATTGTGCAGAGAGAAGGAAGAGCCGTGGTTTTCGTGCCGGTTCCGGGCTGGTGAATGGGAGCGACTGGGATTGCGAGAGGATTCCAGCGAGGTCGGATCGTTGGTCTTTGAACCGGAGCCCTTTGGGAGCCGGGGGTCCACGCTCGCTCCATGTTTCGTGGGGGCGCTGCGTGGGAGAAGAGCTGGTTTCGGGGGGGGGTGATCTCTGATTGGCACGGAGTCGAGGCCGACGGCGCCGTGCCAGCGCCAGACCGTCCAGGCGGGCTGGCGCTTTGCCTGCCGCGCGCAACGCTTTGATCTTTTTATGACTTGGCAGGATAAGGGCTGACCTCAACCGATACGGCGCCACCCGACGGGCAGCCGCCAGCGCGGCTTGGGTCGCATTCCCTTGCTATCGCAGCAAACGCCGCGAAGGGCCGCAGTCTTCCCTGCGGGGTTTACCGATCCGGCAGGATAGGACTACGCTCCGAGGCGGGAGGCGCGTGCCTGGTCTTCCTGTCACCGCATGAACCAATTCGCGCAACCAAAGAACCCAAATCTGTGACGAGGTCCCGATGAAATTCGCAATCCGGCTCCTGACGCTCATCGCCCTGCTCCTGTTGATCTGGTATCTGCTTGCAGACCGGGCCACCCCCTTCACGGGCAATGCCCGCGTCAAGATGGTGGTGACCCCCATCGTGCCGCAGGTGTCCGGACAGGTCATCGAGCTGTCAGCGCAGAACGGGCGGATCGTGACCGCAGGCGACTCGCTGGCGCGGATTGATCCGACGCCGTTCGAGATCGCACGGGATACAGCGCAAGCCGATCTTGCGACTGTCCTGCAGGAGCTTGGCGCCGGATCGGCGGGTGTCGAGGGGGCGCAGGCGAGCCTGGCCCGGGCGCAGGCCGATCTCAACAATGTCCAGCTCCAGACCGCGCGGGTCTTCGAGATGGAGCGCAAGGGGCTTGTCGCGACAGCGCGGGGGGATGATGCGCGCGCGGCGCTTGCGGCGGCCCAAAGCGCGCTGGAGGCAGCACAAGCCGATCTTGACCGTGCCCGCAACCAGCTTGGCCCCGAGGACGAAGAGAATCCGGCCGTGCGCAGGGCACTGGCGGCGCTGGCACAGGCAGAGCTGGAATTGTCCTGGACGGAGCTTGTCGCACCGGCCACGGGCGGCATCAGCAATCTCGACATCGCTCCGGGTGCCTATGCCACTGCCGGCCGGCCGCTGATGCGCTTTCTGGACTCGGAGAATGTCTGGATCGAGGCCTATATGACCGAGAACAATCTGGGCAAGATGCGGCCCGGTGCCCGCGCAGAGGTGGTGCTCGACATGCATCCGGGGCGGGTCCTGACCGGTGTGGTGGAGAGCTTCTACGGCGCCGTATCGATAGGCGGACCGGCCTCGGACGGGTTGTCCTCGCCGCCGCGCAGCTCTGGCTGGATGCGGGAGCCGCAGCGCTTCCCGGTGCGTATCCTGCTGCCGGGTTATGTGCATGGCGATGCGGAGGATGACGTGTTTTTCCAGCTCAACGGGCAAGCTGACATCGTCGTCTATACCGGCGAGAACACGGTGCTGAACATGCTCGGATCGTGGTATATCCGGGCTATGTCCTGGCTCTCCTATGCCTACTGACAGTGATATGCCGACCGGCAGGGACAGGGACAGGGACAGGGACGAGGAAGCGCTACGCGCGGCCCTGCTTTCCGAACCGGAGCTGGATACGCGCAAGGGCGTCCGGCTGGCGCTTGGGGTTGGCTTCTGTTTCCTGCTCGGCATGGCGCTGCAATGGCCCTTCGCTTTCCTCGCCGCCATTTTCGCCGGACTCTTTCTGCAAGGCGATCAGGCCCCCCGCCTGAAAGCGAGCGTGACGTTGATCGCCATGGGGCTCGTCTCGCTGATGGCCGGGCTCCTGCTGTTCAGCGCGCTCGAGCCCTATCCGGCGGTTTTCCTTGTCGCGCAGCTTGTCCTGTTGGTCTGGGCGTTCTCGCTGTCAGTCTCTGGCAAACCCGTTCTGATGGTCCTCCTGGCCCTGATGGGCGTGCTGCTCATGCCCTACCTTGTCGGACTGTCGCATACGGTTGCCTTGCAATTGGCGGTCTGGATGCCGCTGAACATGGCGCTGGCCTTTCTGGTCTGCGCGGGCGCCTTCGCCCTGCTGCCCACCGAGAGCGGGTCTGTTCTGCCGGGCGCGGCCGCTCCGGCAGCCGCCTTCGATCCAGAGCGCCGCCTTGTGCGCATGACCCTTGTGGCCGCGCCATTCACGCTGGCCTTTCAGCTCTCTTCAAGTGGCGCGGTCCTGACACTGCTTTTCGTCGCCATCCTCGCCCAGCAACTCGCCGCCAGTACCCGGGCGGGGCCGGCGGTCGCGCGCGGCATGTTGCTGGCCAACCTCACTGGCGGGGCGACGGCTGTGCTGGCCTATGAGTTGGTCGTGATCAACACGCATTTCGGTTTCATGGCCGTGGTCACGCTGGTGATCTGCCTGATCATGGCGCAATGGTTTGTCTCTGGCCGGCCCGATGCGGCGCTGGCGGGCTCGGCGCTGACCACCTTCATCATCCTCTTCGGCGGTTCGATGGCGCCCTTTGGAGGGGACGTGGAGGTGAAGATGCTCGACCGGTTGGTGCAGGTGGCCGCAGCATTGATCTGGGTGCTCGGGGCGTTCCTTGCGCTGGATGCCTTCCTGCCGGAACGCGAGCCGGTGTCGCGCGGGCCGAACTGGAGGAGCCGGCGTGAGCAGGGCGCGCCGACGACCTAGATCCCGTCCGGCAATCGCCGCCGCGCCTATCGCGCCATGCAGGAATCGAGCGCGGAGAGAAAGCGGTCGAGATCCTCTGCGTCGTTCCACAGATGCGGCGCAAGGCGAAGCTTGCCATTCCGGGTGCTCAGATAGACGCCCTCAGCCTCGAGACGCGCGCCGAGGTCGTCCGGCGCTCTCTCGGGCGGCAAGGTTCCGAAGAAGTGCGGGCTTCTCAGATGGTTCGGCGGCAGCTCGAAACCGCGCTCGGCCAGCGCGTCCGCCAGCCAGTTGGTCTTTCTGCGAAGTGTCTCCGCGATGCGGTCTGGGCCGAGTTGGCCAAGCAGCGAGAGCGAGGCCAGCAGCATTGGCATGAGCTGGAAATTCACCTTCTCGCCAACATCGAAACGCCGTGCGCCCGCATCATAGGGCGGGGTTGCGCCGGCCATGGCCGCGAGCCGGTCGCTCCGGTCCATGTGGCTCTCTTCCAGTGGCGTGCCGTCCCAGTTGCGCGGCGCAACATAGAGGCCGCCGAGGCTGTAGGGGCCCAGAAGCCACTTGTAGCTGGGCGCAACGGCGTAATCCGGGTCGATTGCCTGGGCATCGAACGGGATAGCGCCGAGGCTTTGCGTCAGGTCGAGCACCAGAGCCGCGCCAACCTCCCGGGCCCGCGCCGAGACTGCTACGAGGTCGATCGGCGTCCCATCCGTCCAGTGGACCGCGCCGCAGGCAACCACCGCCGTCGCGCGGTCGATCGCCTCCAGCATCGGGCCGGTGATGTCGCCGGCCCCTGTCCGGCGCGCTGTTTTCAGGGTGGCGCCGCTTTCCGCGCATCTGCGCTCCCAGATCAGGCGGTTTGACGGGAATTGCTCCTCGACGATCACGACATTCCGGTTGGGGCCGAGCGGGATGTTCCTCGCCGCCGTCGCGATGCCGTAGGAGCAGGCGGGGAGAATGGCGATGCTGTCGGAGGTCGCGTTGAGCAGCGCGGCGAAGGCCGCGCGCGTTTGTTCAAGCTCCGGCAGGAAACTCGCCGGGACGGCCTCCCATGGGCGCGCCTTGCGCATCACGCTGGCTTGGCCGGCCGCGACCACGCTCGCATGCATGGGCGACATCTGGGCGCAATTCATCCAGACGATCTCTCGGGGCAGGTCGAACTCCGAGCGCATGTCGGGGAGCAGCATCGGGTCTTGCTGCAGGGGCGTGTCTGTCATGGTGATACCGGGGGACAAGGGAAGGTCGCCGCGACGCTAGCAAGGGCGTGTCGTGTCGCAAATCGGAGCGATCGCCGCATGTTCCTTCTCGGGCACCAAAGGCTGCGCGCAGGAAGACGGCGGCGGGAACCTCAGCGGCGGACAGGGCCGTCACTGCGTCTGGGCGATCCTCTCGGCGGCAAATTCAGCCACGCCCTCGTCGAAACCGTCCGTGAAGCAGGCGACCGTCATCGGGTCGGGCAGATCCGGAAAGTGATAGACGGCATTGACGCAGAATGGTCCCGCGCCGGAATGGCCCACCGCCTGTCCCACCCCGTCCATCGCACCGGACATCAGACCGAGACCGTAGCCGCACCGCGTCCAGGGCCGACCGGGCAGGGCACCGCCGAGGGAGCGTCGGTCGAGCATGGCGCGCAGTATGTCCGCTGTCAGCAACTCCCCCGCAAACAGCGCGTGCAGCAGGCGGGCGGCGTCCGAAGCCGTGCCGACCAGGCAACCGTGATAGACCCATCGGGGATCATAGCCTGCAGCGGCGTCCCAATGCAGCGCCGAGGATTGTTCGAGACTGTCCCAGAACGCGACAGTCTCCAGGCCGACAGGTTTGCAGATCAGGTCGGATATCACCCGGCCGAGCGTCGTCGCCGTTGCCTCCTCGACCAGGTCCCGCACGAGGAGATACCCGATATTGGAATAGGACCAGCCGTCTCCCGGCTTGAAGAGCATCCGCTCAACCTGGGTCGCCTCGAGCAATTTCTCACGCGACCAGGGGGTATCCCTGCGCGCAACAGCGGCGTGATACGCTTTCAGCGGCCCGTAATCGGGCAGCCCGGCGCTATGCGCAAGGAGGTGGCGCAGGGTATAGGGACGCCCGTCCAGCCGCGCATCAAGAGACAGCTTCCCTGTCTCGACCAGCTTGAGGGCGCAGATGGCGATTGCCGTCTTGGTAAAGCTCCAATAGGGGAATGTCGCTCCCGGCATGCCGTCTTGCCCCTCGGCGCCGGACGCCTTGATCCAGTGCGTGTGAATGTCCTGCGCGGTCATTCTGGCAGGGTCATTGATCCGGGGAGCCATGTCAAATTGAGCGCGTCTGAGACGTTGGGCACGCCGGCTGCGATGGGCAAGGACACGGGGAGGAGGTCCTGCACGGACGTCGCGATCCCGCAGTTCCGTCGGACATAAAGAGAGGCTGCACGGCAGGACCGCGCAGCCTCGGATGTCAGTGCCGAAAGGCGTCGCCGGATCAGAGGCGTTGCATCAGCATCGGCGCGGTGAAGGCTTCGGCATACGGTTTGGCCACGGCCAGATAGGCATTGTAGCTCTCGAGACAGGCGGCGAAATCCGGGTTCGCGGCGGCTTGTTCTTCAAGCACCTCGGCCACGGCGCCCTTGAGGGCGGCCAGCACATCTTCGGGGAAGGTGTGATACTGCACGCCGGCATCCTTCAGCGACTGGAAGGCCTGGGCGTTGAAATACTCGAACTGGCTGATCGTCTCGGTTTCCGCGGCCTGGGCTGCGTTGATAATGATGGCCTGCAGATCCGGGGTCAGGCTTGCCCAGGCATCCTTGTTGACCACCACGTTCAGGCCCGCGCCGGGCTCGTGGAAGGCCGGGGCGTAGCAATGCGACGCGACCTTGTTGAGGCCGAAAGCCTGATCGAGCATCGGGCCGACCCATTCGGCGGCGTCGATGGCGCCGGACTGGAAGGCCGGGAAGATCTCGGTCGGCGGCAGCAGCACGGCATTGACGCCGAGCTTGCGCATGGCTTCGCCGCCAAGGCCGGCGATGCGCATGTTGAGGCCGGAGAGATCGTCCAGCGAGGTGATCTCGTTCTTGAACCAGCCCGCGGCCTGCACGGTGGAGTTGCCGGAATGGATCGGCTTGAGGTTCCGCTGGCCATAGATCCCGTCATAGAGCTCCTGACCGCCGCCATAGCGAAGCCAGGCCGACATTTCGGCGGCGCTCAGGCCGAAGGGGATGGTGGTGAAGAAGTGGTTCGCCGAGTTCTTGCCGGCGTTGTAATAGGGCGTGCCGTGGCCGATTTCGGCCGTGCCCTGCTGCACGGCGTCTTCGACCGCGAAGGGCGGGACCAGCTCGCCGCCGGAATAGAGCTTCAGCTTCAGCTTGCCCTCGGCCATGGCATTGACGCGCTCGACGAAGGTCGTGGCGTTGGTGCCGATCCCTGGCGCCTTGGAGGGGAAGGAAGTGGGGCATTTCCACTCGATGAGACCCTGCGCGATGGCGGGTGCGGCAAGGACCGCTGCGGGCGCGGCAAGCGCTCCGGTTTTCAGGAAGGTACGACGCTTCATCTTCACTCTCCGTTTTGGTTGAGCGGGGTCGGCCCGCACAGGTCGCGCGTTGTCAGCCAAACAACAGATTCGGCAGCCAGGTCGCAAGGGGAGGCCAGGCGAAAACCACCCCAAGTGTGACGACCTGTATCAGGACGAAGGGAATAATCGCCCGATAGATCGTCCCGGTGGAGATCTCGGCCGGTGCCGCGGAGCGATAATAGAACAGCGCAAAACCGAAGGGCGGAGTCAGGAAGGAGGTCTGCAGGTTCAGCGCGACCAGCACCGCGAACCAGACCGGATCGATATGCTGAAGCAGGATCGGGCCGACAAGCGGGATCACGATGAAGACGATCTCGACGAATTCGAGCACGAACCCCATCAGGAAAATCACCAGCAGGGTGAAGAGCAGCATGGTGCGCTCGTCGCCGGGCAGGCCGGTCAGCAGCTCATGCACCCAGTCATCGCCGCCAAAGCCGCGGAAAACGAGGGAGAGCATGGAGGCGGCGAGGATGATGCCGAAGATCATGCCCGAGACCTGCACGGCCTGCGACAGCGCGGCCCCGAAGACGCCGGAGCGGGTTAGCACCACGACCGCCAGCACAAGGCCGGCGAGCAGCAACACCGTCAGAGCCAGCGCAAGAAGGGAGCCGCCGCCGAAACTGAACTCGGCGGAGTTGAGATTGATCCGCCCAGTCCCGGAGATGCGCAGCGAGACGAGGGCGAAGCCGACTAGGGCCGTGCCGGTCATCGAATGGCGCAGCCAGGCCGGGCTGCGGCGCTCTTCGGGCTGATGCGGGAAGGAACCGGCGGGGTGGGAATGCTCGTCGGAGGCGGAAGTGACGCGCGCGGCGGTGATCAGCAAGGTGCCGGCAACGCCGATGGCCGCGGCCTCGGTGGGCGTGGCAACGCCGACGAGGATCGAGCCGAGCACGGCGAGGATCAGCATGATCGGCGGCACGACCTCGCGGAATACGTCCCAGGAGGAGATCGGCGTGGTGTCCGGCTGGATCTTCGCCGGGGTGCGTGCGAGGCGCAGCGTGACGAAGACGCCGTAAAGGGCAACGAGAACGAGGCCCGGGAGCAGCGCGCCGGCAAAGAGATCGCCCACGGTGACCGCGTCGGGCGCGAAATTGCCGGCGCGTTGCTGGGCGTCGAGATAGGCATTGGAGACCTGGTCGCCGAGCAGGATGAGCACGATCGAGGGCGGAATGATCTGTCCGAGCGTGCCGGAGGCGCAGATCAGCCCCGAGGCGGTACTGTCCGGAACGCCGACCCGGCGCATGGCGGGCAGGGAGATCATGCCGAGCATGACGATGGTGGCGCCAATGATGCCGGTGGACGCGGCGATCAGCGTGGAGATCAGCAGCACCGACAGCGCGAGCGCCATCGGCGAACCGCCAAGCAGGCGCGAGACCTGCATGAGTGTGCGCTCGGCGACGCGGGAGCGCTCCAGCAGCACCCCCATGAGCACGAAAAGCGGTACCGCGATCAGCAGCGAGTTCTGCATCACGCCGTAGGCGCGCTGCGGATAGGCTTGCAGGAAGGAAAGGTCGAACCCGCCGAAGAGGCTCGCGAAGAAGGCCACGGCAACCGGCACGCCAGACAGGATCAGCATGACCGGGATGCCCGAAAGGATGCCGGCCAGCAGGCTCAGGCCAAGAAAGATGAGCCAGCCATGTTCAATCATCGTTTTTCGCCCTTTCGCCGGCGATCACGAAGCTGGCAAGCCCTTGCAGGATCATCAGCGCGCAGGCCAGCGGCAGCATGGATTTCACCAGATAGAGCCCGGGCAGCCCGCCGGTCTCGACGGAGGCCTCGCGGATCGACCAGGAATAGGCGACGTCGGGCCAGACCCAGTAGATCGTCAGGCCGAAGACGGGGATCAGGAAGGCGAAGATGCCGAGCTGGTCGAAACGGGCCTGCTTGCGAATGCCCTGATGCGCGCGGAAGACATCGACACGAACATGCACATCGCGCACCTGCGCCACCGGAAGGCCGAGGACGACGAGCGTGGCGAAGCTATAGGCCACGGCGTCCTGCAACTCGATGAAACCGATGCCGAAAACGTAGCGCAGAATCACCACCGTGAGCTGGCCGATGAAAATCATTCCCAGCAGCAGCTGGCAGGCGCGGCGGGTGCCGGAATGCACATGGGATGCGGTTTTTATCAGAAGGTTCATGCCTTTTCCCTCGCTCGAGCGCCGCAATGCCGAAAAGCGGCAAGGGCTGCAAGGCTTGGCGCACATCCTTGGCGCCGCGCGACAATTTCGCCGCATTCCTTGGCGAAAACCTGGGTTTTGTACGCCGGTTCAGGCGAGCCGAACCGGAATGTGAGCGCTATAGCCTGCGTGCCACACTGGCGGCGTGCAGCCGAAATTGGCGAACCGAATCTCTTGTCGTCTGTCGGTAATGGAATATGACGGGGGGGCTCGCGTGGTCGACTTCTTGCCCGCAGCTCGCTACGAAGGCGGCGCGTCAGCGCATTTATCTCACCTTCGAGCGTGGAATTTTTCGAGACATTCGGCACAGGACCGTACATCGCCATGACTGACTTGACCCGTACGATTTCTTCCCGCCTTCGGGCTGCCATTCCGTGTCTGACCGCGTGTTCCGTTGCGGCACTTCTGGGAGGCACGCAAAGCGCCGATGCGGAGATCCAACTCTCCTTCTCTCTGGCCAATCACCACGCGTCGGCAACTGACGTCACTTACGATTTCGGCAAGGGCGAGGGGTCGAACACGGAAACTGTCGGCTGGGATGGCGAGAATCTCAAGATGCCGCCGAATTTCGGCCTGCGCGCGGTCTGGTGGCTTGAGGGCAAGCCGAACTGGGGGATCGGTATCGACAATGTCCATACCAAGATCGCCGCGAACCCGATGCCGAAGGATTTCAAGACGCTGGAGTTCACTGACGGGATCAACATGATCACGCTCACCGGCAATTATCGTCATCTCAACGAGACCCGCTGGACACCGTATGTCATGGCCGGGGTTGGCATCACCACGCCGCATGTCGAAGCGACGAGCGCGGACGGCTCCTCCGAGATGTTTCAGTATCAATACGGCGGTCCCGCCGTGCAGGCGACCTTCGGCATCGATTACGAGATCAACGACCGTTGGAGCGTCTTTGGCGAGGGCAAGTTGGCGCAATACTGGTTCGATGTCGATCTCGAAGGCGACGGGACGCTGCAGTCGGATGTTTTCGGCTATGTCTTCGCGGTCGGCGTGACCTATTCGCTCAAGGACGGTTTCCGCTTCGGTTTGTAGGAATGTCATGAAACATGTTTGGGGCAAGGCCGCAGGCGGGCTTGCCGGCGCCCTCGCGCTGGCCGTCCTTGCGGGCTGTGTCGGGGACCCGGGTCAGGACGGCCTTTCCCAACCTCCGGTCGAGGTGTCGCGCGCCAATGGCGAGGCCATGTTCTGGGCCGGAAGTTGCGCCTCCTGTCACGGCAGCGAGGGCAGGCTCGACAGCAAAGCGCCGCGTCTCGGCGGCGGCCACGCCATGCCCACCGGCTACGGCGTCTTCCGCGCCCCCAATATCTCCCCGGATCCGCAGCACGGCATGGGAAACTGGACGCTGGCCGAGTTCGATCGTGCCATGCGGCAGGGCGTGGCCCCGGACGGTCATTCCTACTACCCGGCTTTTCCTTATCCCTCCTATGCGCGGATGAAGCCGCAGGATATCGCGGATCTCTATGCCTATATCATGACGCTTCCCCCGGTCTCGGACGACGCGGAGGGAAATGATCTCGGCCTTGTCACGGGTCAGCCCATGGCCGCGCGTGGCTGGCGTGCGCTGCACCCGGCCTCCGGCCCGGCGGTCACGCTCGACAACCCGTCGCCGCAAGTGGCGCGCGGGCAGTACCTTGTCGAAGGGCCGGGCCATTGCGGCAGCTGCCACACGCCGCGCGGCCCCCTCGGGGGCGAGCGGGCGGGGCGTTGGCTCGCCGGGGCCGAGATGCTGGACGGGAGTGGCTATGCGCCAAACCTGACGCCGCACGAGGATGGATTGGAAGGCTACAGCGCCGAGGAAATCATCGAGACGCTCCACCCGACCGGCTCTGGCCTCTATTCCGGCATGGAAGCGGCCCGGATCAACCTCTCGCACTTGCCGCAAAGCGACATCGAAGCGATTGCCGCCTACCTGATGGCCCTGCCGCCGCGCCGTTCCGCGGAGTGAGTTTACCGACGGGGTCCGCACGTCTCCGCGCGGCGTTCCTGATGTCCGAACCTGCTTTGACGGCACCGAAAATCCGAGAAGCCTGACCCGGAAACCGCCTGTTGAAACCTGCGGATGTGTCGCCGATTGAAGCCGTCGTGATTAGCGACTAGGTTGCCAGGGACTGTCGAGGGGTCAGAAAGTGGAGGGGAGCCTTGGACGAATATGTGATGCGCGCCGGTTTGCAGGTCGAAGAGAGCCTGGCCGAGTTCGTGGAAACGGACGCTTTGCCCGGCACCGGGCTTGCGCCGGACGCCTTCTGGGCGGGGCTTGCAGGCATGGTCGCGGAGTTCGGGCCACGCAACCGGGAGCTTCTTGGCCTGCGGGCGAAGATCCACCAGAAAATTGATGCCTGGCACGTGAAGAACCGCGAAGAAGCCTATGACATGGCTGACTATATCGCCTTCTTGAAGGAGGTCGGCTACCTTGTGGATGAACCCGCTCCCTTCGCTCTGGAGACGGAAAATGTCGACCCCGAGCTGGCGGTGATCGCTGGACCGCAGCTGGTCGTTCCGATCACCAATGCGCGCTATGCGCTCAACGCGGCCAATGCCCGCTGGGGCAGCCTCTATGACGCGCTCTACGGGACAGACGCGCTGGGCGACCTGCCCGAGGGCGCGGGATATGATGCCGAGCGCGGCGCCCGGGTCATCGCCTGGGCAAAGGCGCATCTGGACAAGGCCGTGCCGCTGGCCGCTGGCCGCTGGTCGGATGTGAGCGGCTTCACCTTCGACGGCGAGATCCTCGGGCTGCGGCTGGGAGAGGGCTTCACCGCGCTTGCCGAGCCGGATCGGTTCGCCGGCACGCGGCTGACTGCAGATGGCAGCCTGCGTGAGCTGCTTTTCGAGGTGCATGGGCTGCATGTCCGTGTGGTGATCGACCCGTCGAGTGCGGTCGGCGCGTCGGACCCTGCCGGCATCTCGGACGTGATCCTCGAAGCGGCCGTCTCCACCATCATGGACATGGAAGACAGCGTTGCCTGTGTCGACGGGCCGGACAAGGCGCTGGCCTATCGCAACTGGCTCGGGCTTATGAAAGGGGACCTCACGGAGGAGGTTTCCAAGGGCGGGAGCGCCTTCACCCGCGCGTTGGCGCCCGATATCGACTACACCGCGCCGGATGGCAGTGCGGCCCGGCTCAAGGGACGCGCGCTGATGTTGGTGCGCAATGTCGGCCATCTGATGACGACTCCGGCTGTGCTGGAAGCGGATGGCGCAGAGATCGGCGAGGGCCTGCTGGACGCGCTGGTCTCGGCGATGATCGCAATGCATGACCTTGCGCGCGAGGGCGGGCCGGCCAATGCCCCGGCGGGGTCGGTCTATGTCGTGAAGCCGAAGATGCACGGGCCCGACGAGGTCGCGTTCGCCGATGATATCTTCACCCGCGTCGAGGAGATCCTCGGCCTGCCGCAATACACGGTGAAGATCGGCATCATGGACGAGGAGCGGCGGACCTCGGCGAACCTGGCCGCCTGTATCGCGGCGGCGAAGCGACGGGTCTGTTTCATCAACACGGGCTTCCTCGACCGGACCGGCGACGAGATTTCCACCGGCAACGAGGCCGGGCCGATGATGCCCAAGGGCGACATGAAACATGCCGGCTGGCTCTCGGCCTACGAGGATCGCAATGTCGATATCGGCCTGGCTTGCGGGCTGAAGGGCCGGGCGCAGATCGGCAAGGGCATGTGGGCCATGCCGGACCGGATGGCCGACATGCTGGCGCAGAAGATCGGCCACCCGCTGGCCGGCGCGAACTGCGCCTGGGTGCCGAGCCCGACGGCGGCTGTACTGCATGCGACGCATTACCATGTCGTCGATGTCGCCAAACATCAGGACGACATCGCCGCCGAGGGCGCGGAGGGTCTGCGCGCCTCGCTGGAAGAGTTGCTGACGGTGCCGGTGCTGGCACGGGAGCTGACGGAGGCGGAGATCGAGGCGCAGTTGGAGAATTGCTGCCAGGGGATCCTCGGCTACGTGGTTCGCTGGGTCAATCATGGGGTCGGCTGCTCCAAGGTGCCGGATATCAACGATGTCGGGCTGATGGAGGACCGGGCGACCTGCCGGATTTCCAGCCAGGCGCTGGTCAACTGGATCCATCACGGCGTGGCCGACAGCGCACGGGTGATGAACGTGATGCGGGCGATGGCCGAGAAGGTGGATGCGCAGAATGCCGATGATCCGGACTATCGTCCGATGGCGCCGGAATATGGAGGCCACGCGTTCCAGGCGGCCTGCGATCTCGTCTTCAACGATGGCAACTGGCCTTCGGGCTATACCGAGCCGACGCTGCATTACCGTCGCCGACAGGTGAAGGCCAAGGAATCGCGCAAGGCGGCCGGGGCGACCACAGAGACGGTTCAGTAGGCGCGGGCACGCGTCGGTGCGTGATCGACATTTCAGGACGGGCGGCGTGTGGAGCGCCGCCCGTTTTTTTGCGCGAACGCCCGGGCTGCAGGGGCTGCGGCGGGGGCGCAGCGGGGGTGTCAGCCGTCGATCCAGTCCGTCGCCAAGGTTCCAGCGCAATTTGGACGCGCAATTGCGCGCGCAAGCTCCACGGCGGCCTCGGGGTCATATAGCGCGGGGCTGATGGGGAAGTCCCATCTCGGGCCGTCCGCCCCCTTCCTGCCGTTTCGCGACCGATGGGGAGGCTTTCGGCGTTCAAGTTTGCACAGGTTGATGGACCGGCGGGTCACCATCCTCGGCCGGGCCGCCGTGGCTGTTGGGAAAAAACCACGAAGCGCCCGTTGCGCAGGCGCGGGCAGTGCCGTGGATATCGGCGAGACTGGCGATTTTCATGCCGGCTGAGCTCCACCATTCGCGCCGTGCGGTCCGCTCCGGGCTGCTTCGGGCCGCGCTCTACAGTCGGTCCTGCGCCTTTGCGCGCGTGGTGGTTCGTCCGGTTCCAATATATGGCTCAGTGCAACGTTTTGGAATCAGGCGCTGCGGATTGCTGCGCGGGACAAAGGAGACGCCAAATGGCCGGAATCGATCTGGAGAAAGCACGGGAAATCACACGGGCCGTGCTCGCGAAAGGGGCCGAGATGGGTCTGAAGCCGCTGAGCGTGGCGGTACTGGACACGGGCGGACATCTGATCATGCTCGAGCGTTCGGACGGAGCAAATGCCGCCGGCCCGGAGATTGCGCGCAGCAAGGGGCGCGCTGCCGTAATGATGCATATGGGCGGCAAACAGTTGAAGGCGCTGTCGCAGGACACCTCCTGGTTCATGCCGTCGATGCGGGAGGCCTGTCATGGACAGGTGTTCCCCGCACCGGGCGCTGTGCTGGTACGCGACAGCGACGGCACGGTCGTGGGCGGGCTCGGGGTCTCGGGCGATGCCGGGGCGAACGATGCCGCCTGTGCGGTGGCGGCCCTCGCCAGCGTGGGACTTGTCGGCGAGGATTGATGCCATCCGCTGCGCGGCTGTTCCGCCGTGCTTGGGGATGAGTGTCGGGGGCCTGTGCTTCGCGACATGGACAGATTTCGGCGCGTCGATCGGAGATCGGTGCGCCGATATCATTTGGGGCGGGGGACTGAGGTGAGATCGTGCATCTGTGGCGCGAATACTCTTTTCTGCAACGTGGAGCTTTTTCCCGCGCTCGTATCCCGGTAACCATGGGGGGTGGAAACCTGCGAGGCAACATGGCGCGACCCGTTATCGGCATTATCGGCAATCACTACCTGATCAATGACGAATACCCCACCCATGCCGGCGGCACGATGAATTCGGAGGCCGTTGCGGAGGTTTGCGGGGCGGTGCCGATGGTGATCCCGGCCGATCCGCGCTTTGTCTCGGTGGAGGATCTGTTGGAGATCTGCGACGGCTTCCTGCTGACGGGCGGGCGACCCAATGTACATCCGGAGGAATATGGCGAGGCGGTCACCGATGCGCATGGCGAGTTCGACCGTGCACGCGACGCGATCGTGTTGCCCCTGGTCCGGGCCTGTGTCGAGCGCGGGCAGCCGTTCTTCGGAGTTTGTCGCGGCTTTCAGGAGGTGAATGTCGCCATGGGTGGCACGCTTTTCCCGGAGATCCGTGACCTGCCGGGGCGGTTGAACCACCGGATGCCGCCGGACGGGACGCTGGACGAGAAATTCGCGCTGCGCCATATCGTGACCTTTGCCAAAAACGGGCGGTTTCACCAACTCTATGGCACGCGTGAGGTGATGACCAACACACTGCACGGGCAGGGTATCAAGACGCCGGGTAAGCGAATCGTCATCGATGGTCATGCGCCGGACGGCACACCCGAGGCGATCTATGTCGAGGGCGCACCGGGCTTCACCCTGTCGGTTCAGTGGCATCCGGAATATCGCGCTGCGCGGGACCCGGTCTCGCGTCCCCTCTTCGAGGCATTCGGCGCGGCCGTGCGGAAATGGGCGGCCGGACAGCGCAACGTCCGTCTGCGGAGTGCATAGACAAGGCATTCAGGCGCGGGTCGGGGCCGGTCCGGTTTCGTCGCTGGCAATCGTTCAATGCGTTGAGTGCACAGAGCGCTGGAGCGTAGTCTCAACGTTTCTGTGCAGACCGGTCGCGGGGGCGTCCCTCCCGTCGGGGCATCATCAAAGATGCTTCCCCTCCCGTCGGGCGTGGCGCGCCTGCGGCGCGCGGCCGGAGCACGGATCGGCGGTGTTGGAATGAACACCCCAAACGGACCTGTGCGCCTGGTCTCGCCATGGAGTGTCTGAAGATTAGGATCAATAAGAACCCCTGAACATGGCCTCCACGCGCGCGCAGCGCGCGCCACTCCCCAAACGGGTGAGACGCCGCAGGCGTCGATCCTGGAGGGGGAGTCCCTCTGTCAGCGGGTGCTTCGTTCCGATGCGGTGCGTGTCAATGCCATCTTCCAGCGCTTGAGCTCCACGCCGTGACGGAGCGCGGTTTCGCCTTCAATGACCGTCCAGCCGCGTTTTTCCAGAAATGAGCGGGCGAGGTGGCTGGCGAAAGTGGTCAGGGTCCCGATCCCTCGCGCTTCTGCCTGCGCCAGCATCTGCAGGTAGAGCGCCTCTGCCAGGCCGTTCTTCCGGGCTTCCGTGCGGACGAAGAAGAAGTCGAGATGGCCGTCGGCGGTGATGGTCAGGAAACCTTCCGCGCGCGGCCCATCCCAGGCGATCCATGTGGTCCCTGCGTCAAGGCGCGGCGGCAGCCAGTCCTCGACCTCTTCGGTCGGCGCCCAGGCACGGGCCTGGTCGGCCGTGTAGTGACCCGCAGTTCCGTTGCGGATCGCATCGACATAGACCGCCATGCAGGCCGCAGCATCCTTGGCGCCGCCCGTTCGGATCTCCCAACTCACGTAATGATCGCCTTGACCTTGTACTCAGGTCGGTCCCAGAGATCCCCCGCCATGATCTCGGTCAGGATCTCGACCGCGCCGTCGACCTCCCTCTCGCCGATATAGAGCGGGGTGAAGCCGAAGCGCATGATGTCGGGGGCGCGGAAATCGCCGATCACGCCGTGCGCAATGAGCGCTTGCATGGCTGCGTAGCCCTCCTCGAAATGGAAACTGACCTGGCTGCCGCGCGCGTGCGGATCGCGTGGGGAGGCGAGGCGGAGTTGCGGGCAGCGGGCCTCGACCCCGGCGATAAACCGTTCCGTCAGCTCGATAGAGCGGGCGCGCAGATCATTGAAGTCGACCCGGTCCCAGACATCCAGAGCCGCCTCCAGCGCAGCGAGTTGCAGAACGGGCGGGGTGCCGACGCGCATGCGCGTGACGGCGTTGGCCGGGTGGTACTCTTGTTCGAAGGCGAAGGGGGCGGCGTGCCCTTGCCAGCCCTGAAGCGCGGTCTGGCTGTGGCCCGCATGCTCCGGCGCGACATAGATGAAGGCCGGAGCGCCGGGGCCGGCATTGATGTATTTATAGGTGCACCCGGCGGCAAAATCGGCGCCGCAATCCGAAAGATCGACCGGCACGGCGCCAAAGGAATGCGCGAGATCCCAGAGGGTTAGCGCGCCATGTTTATGCGCTTTGGCGGTCAGCGTTTTCATGTCATGCCGCCGACCCGTGCGGTAGTCGACTTCGGTCAACATCAGCACCGCCACCTCGTCGGTGATATGGTCCGCGACCTCTTCGGGCGCGACCGTGACCAGGCGCGTGCCATTGCCGAGCGTCTTGGCCAACCCCTGCGCCATGTAGAGATCGGAGGGGAAATTGCCATTGTCCGACAGGATCACCCGCCGCTCCGGGCGCAAGGCAATCGCCGCGGCCAACGCCTGATAGATCTTGATCGAGAGCGTGTCTCCGACCATGACATGGCCCGCCTCGGCGCCGATCATCGCCGCAATCCGGTCACCGAGACGTTCCGGCGCCAGATGCCAGCCCGCCTTGACCCAGCCGCCGATCAGCATGTCCCGCCATTCCGGCTCGATGGCGCGCGCGACGCGCGCGGGCGTCGCAATGGGCAGGGGGCCGAGCGAATTACCGTCGAGATAGATCACGCCCTCGGGCAAGTGGAACTGGTCGCGCGTCCAGTCGAAATCGGTGCTGTACTTGGCCATGGAGACTCCGTTTCTCGTGCCGAACTCTTGGCAGAAAGCGGCGGGCGAGGCCAGAGCGGGTTGCCTTTTGCAGGTTGCCCAAAAAACATCCGGCGCGATGGATTTCGCGCCTCCAACGACTCCGATTGAAGGCGGTGCGCTGACAAAAGAGACAGCCGCCCGGAAATGCGGGCGGCTGTCAGTCTTGTGGGGATTGGGTCTCAGATGGCCTTGAGCTCAATGGCTGAAGACCGCCCATCGCGGCCTTCGCGCAGCTCGAATTCGACCTTCATATTGTCGGCCAAACCGGTCATCCCGGCGCGCTCGACTGCTGAAATATGAACAAAAACGTCATTTCCGCCCGCATCGGGAGCGATAAACCCATATCCTTTGGTGGTGTTGAACCATTTCACGGTGCCGGTTGGCATATCCCGCGTCTCCTTCGTCTGGTCTCCGTTCCGCCCGCAGAATTGCGGCGGCGTGGTAACGCCGCCGGACTGTCTCGCGAGGCTGGGCCCATGAGTCGTGGATAGCAACGTCACAGGGATAATGGTGACTCAGTTTCGGAACAAAACAACCCCCGATAGAATTTACCCATGTTTGGGACGGTCAATCCCAAGCAGACGGTCGACCGAAAGCGGTCCGGCCCCGCGCAAAACAAGCGTGATCAGAACGAAGACCCAGAAGGCCCGCTGATCCATGATCAGACTGTCGGAGGCGCGATCGAACCAGGCGCCGATCGTGGCGGCATCGGCATGGTGGCCGTGGATGTCGGTCAGGGATTGCACGACGACGAAGCCAATCATGCCGAGGGCTGCAAGCCGCGTCAGCAGGCCGATGACGATGAGGAAGGGCAGGATGAATTCGGCCCAGGTGCCGGCGAGGATCACTAGCTTTTCGAAGATCGAGAATTGCGAGCTGTCATAGAGCACCGCCTCGGCCTTGATGGGGAAGATCTGGGCATAGGCGCCTGTCGAGGGCGAGAAGAGGCCGAAGATGCCATCCCCGAGCTTGGTCATCGCGGATCCCCAGAAATACATCAGCAACACGGCGGCGAAGGCGAAGCGGGCGAGCGTCGGAAGGGCCCAGCCGGAGAGCGCGCCGTCGATCCGGGAGAAGATGGCGTTGTGAATGGAGATCGCGCCAGTGGCGAGGGTGCGTGCGGAGCGGTCGGGAGCGGCGGTGGCATCGGTCATGGGGGTCACTCTTCGTGCAGGGCGGTGATGGCGCCGCCGGAGACAAGGGCAGCGAGGGCAGGGGTGAGGTCGAAACCGGGCTCAAGAGCCGTCGCGTCTTCGAGGGCAGTGCCGAAGGTCTTTCCCTCGGCGAGGCCGGCGGTGAAGACGTGACCGGCCGGGGAGAGGGCAGTCAGAGCAGGGTCGAATTCCGGTCGGGTGATGAGCGCGGTCTCGGGGCGCATCTCGGGCTTGGGACCGTCCTCGGCATTGAACCGCCAGATGGCGACGATGGGCCAGTCGGAGCGGATCAGGCGCAGCGCGGGCGCGAGAGCAAAACGGGTTTGCATCAGCCGCTCGGGCGGCAACGCCTGCAACCGCGCAGGGTCGATCGGGTCGGCATCGGCTGCGTGGTAGCTCTGGCGCAGGGCCAGTTCCAGCCGGGCGATATCCGACAGGTAGCCGAGGCTGCGCACCGGCTCGAAGGATTCGAGGAAATCCGGCAGCGCGTCGCCATAGGTGGCGATGAGCGGCGAGGCGGGCGGGTGGGCGCGGACGAACTGCCCGGCCAGGATCGAGAAATTGTTCTCGCCCAGTAGCTTGCGGATCACCGGGAAGGCCTCGCCAAGGGCATTGGTGAGGCTTACGACAACATTGTTGCGATAGACATCGAAACGCTTGCCAGCGGGGCGCCCGTCCGGGTCGATGAGGCCGGGCGGAACATCCCGGCCAGGGTCGAGGATTGCCTCTCGGAACTGGGTCTGGTCGACACTCATGTCAGCACCGGGGCAAGAATGCGCGCGGCGCGCTCGGCTTCGGCGGCGAGGATCGGCCAGTCAGGCACATCCGTATCCCATTCGATCAACGACGGGCGGGCACCGCCGGCGACGATTGTCTCGGCATAGAGCGTCCAGACCGGGTCAACGACCTCGGCACCATGGCTGTCAATCAACAACGGCGCGCCGTGCTCATCTTCCTGCTCGTCATGGCCGCCCAGATGGATCTCGCCGACGAGATCCAGCGGGAAGTCGGCGATATAGCCGCGCGGGTCGAGTTTCTGATTGGTGCAGGAGACGAAGACATTGTTGATGTCGAGAAGGAGGCCGCAGCCGGTGCGGCGGGCGATCTCGCGCAGGAACTCGGTCTCGGCCATCTCGCTCTCGGCAAAGGCGAGATAGGTGGAGGGGTTTTCCAGCAGCATCGGGCGACCGAGCGCTTCCTGCACCTGATCGATATGGTCGGCAACCCGGGTCAATGTTTCGGCGGTGTAGGGCAGGGGGAGGAGGTCGTTGAGGAAGGCGGTCTCGTGGCTCGACCAGGCGAGATGTTCGGAGAAGCTCGCCGGGTTCAGCCAGTCGACGAGATGGCGCAGGCGAGCAAGGTGGTCGGCGTCGGGCGGGCTTTCGCCGCCGATGGAGAGGCCGACGCCATGGACCGAGATCGGGAAGCGTTCGGCGAGATGGCGCAGTTGTGCCAACGGACGACCACCCTGGCCCATGTAGTTCTCGGCATGGATTTCAAGCCAGCGGACAGGGCCGGAATCTTCCATGATCGCGGTGAAATGCTGGGGCTTGTAGCCGACGCCAGGGGCCAGCGGCAGGGTTTGGTGGGAGGTGGCGTCGAGCATCTGTGTCTCCTTGGAACTCGTGATGCGCCCGGCAGAGGTCCTGCCGGGCGCTATTCGCAACAGCGAACCGATTACGCGGGCAGGTCGCGGTCGAGCGCTTCGAGGGAGCCCATGCGGCCGTCGGGCAGTTCCATGGTCTCGCAGGTGCCGGCATCGACGAGCGTCCAGGCGTTGCCCTGGTAGTCGACCTTGGAGGTGCCGGCGCAGGTGGTGCCGGGGCCGGCGGCGCAGTCATTCTTGCCAGCCATCGAAACACCGAAACACTTTTCCTTGTCGGCGGCATGGGCGGTGGTGGCGACAGAGCCGGAAACGGCGGCGGCAGCGGCGACGGCGAGGGCGAGGGTTTTCACGTTGATGGACATTTTGATGTTCCTGTCTGCAGTTGGTTGAAATGGGGTCTGTGGAAGGAGACGCCCGGTGAGATCTCCGCCGGGCGCCATTTGAGGAGCGCCTTACGCGGGCAGGTCGCGGTCGAGAGCTTCGAGCGAACCCATGCGGCCGTCGGGCAGTTCCATCTTCTCGCAGGTGCCGGCATCGACAAGGGTCCAGGCATTGCCCTGGTAGTCGACAGTGGAGGTACCGGCGCAGGTGGTGCCGGGGCCGGCGGCACAGTCATTCTTGCCGGCCATCGAAACGCCGAAGCACTTTTCCTTGTCGGCGGCATGGGCGGTGGTGGCGACGGCGCCGGAAACGGCGGCTGCAACGGCGCCGACGAGGGCGAGAGTTTTGACGTGATTGGACATTGCGATCCCTTTACCTGTTCTCATGTTCATTCGACCGCCGCACTGTGCGGGGCGTGTTGAGAATTTAGGCAGGGCACGCGATCAACTGCTATTCACAGGGCTGTCATGACACGCGTCCGTCAGCGGATGAAACATACGATCCTGTGGAGCCCGGCGGCTCAGCTTGTCCGCAGGCGGATCTTCACATCGTTCAGTTGCGGAACGGCCGGACGCGCTTGTGCGAGGGTGTGGTCTTGGAAAATCCTTTCTATTTCAGGGTGTTGGTTAGTCGCGGGCGCGGGAGGCATGGACCGCGTGAGGCGCAGGCTCTCCATCCAGATCCCGTTCGCCGGCATCCGTTCGGGGTGCTGGAGAAGACGTCGGCAAGAGGTGAAAAGGGCGCCGGCTGGCTCGAATGTTTCATTTTTTCCATCACAAAGCGCTTGGGCGGGGGCAAGAACCACGGGGGCACCGGAATATTGTTTCGCTTGCCCGTCCTCCAAGGCGACCCGCTGGCGTGCGGAGACCAACAGGTTGTGCGGAGGCAGGCCGGGACCGAGAGCGCCGGCGCGAATCCGGACCGGGGCGAGATTCGGCGCACATGCAAGGTTCTCGGCAAGAACGCTTGCTCCCCGCCTGCCATGGCCGCCGAAGAAGGAATCGGTGCGGAGGCGGCAAATGCGGGTACAGCGTCCTGTCAGCTAAAACCCGATGCTGATGCCGATAACCGGGACTCAGTGCACCGACATCTCCGCCTCACCGTCCATTGGCACCGTTTCGCAGGATCAAATTGCGAAAAGGCTTATCCGGGAAGAAAAAAACGCGGCCCCCGGGAGGGCCGCGTTGCGGAGAAAAAATCGTGAACCGTCAGTCTTCGGCGAGATCGGGGGGCCGCGCCTCCTTGGCGAGGCTGGCGACGATCTCGTCCAGCGCCACGACGGAGGTACGTTTCTCGCCGAGCCGGCGGACAGTAACCGTCCGCTCCTCGACCTCGCGCTGGCCGATGGCGAGGATCACCGGCACCTTGCCAACCGAATGCTCGCGCACCTTGTAGTTGATCTTCTCGTTGCGGATGTCGGCTTCGGCGCGCAGGCCGGCCTCCTGCAGGACCTTCGTCGCTTCGAGAACGAACTCATCCGCATCCGAGACAATCGAGGCCACGACGACCTGCCGCGGGGCGAGCCACATCGGCATGCGCCCGGCATAGTTCTCGATCAGGATACCGATGAAGCGCTCGAAGGAGCCCAGAATGGCGCGGTGCAACATGACAGGGCGATGCTTGTCCCCATCCATGCCGACAAAGCTCGCATCCAGCCGCTCGGGCAGGTTGAAATCGGCCTGGAAAGTGCCGCATTGCCATTCGCGGCCAATCGCGTCGGTCAGTTTGAAGTCGAGCTTCGGCCCGTAGAAAGCGCCTTCGCCGGGGTCCAACTCGAAGTCGTTGCGCACGCTGAGAATGGCCTTCTCCAGCGCCGCTTCGGCCTTGTCCCAGACCTCGTCGGAGCCAACGCGCACGTCCGGCCGCGTCGACAGCTTGATGTCGAACTTGGTGAAGCCGGTGTCGCGATAGATGTCGGAGAGCAGGTCGATGAATTTCGACGTTTCCTCTTCGATCTGGTCTTCAGTGCAAAAGATATGCGCGTCATCCTGCGTGAAGCCGCGCACGCGCATCAGCCCGTGCAACGCACCATGCGCCTCGTAGCGGTGGCAGGAGCCGAATTCGGCCATGCGGAACGGCAGGTCGCGATAGGATTTGATGCCCTGGTTGAAGATCTGCACATGGCAGGGACAGTTCATCGGCTTGAGCGCGTTCATGCGCTTTTCGTTCGCATGTTCCTCATCGATCTCGGTGATGAACATGTTCTCGCGATACTTGTCCCAGTGGCCGGAGGCTTCCCAGAGCTTGCGGTCGACCACCTGCGGAGTCTTGACTTCCTTGTAGCCGGCCTTGTCCAGCTTGCGGCGCATGTAGTCTTCCATCTCGCGATAGATGGTCCAGCCATTGGGATGCCAGAAGACCATGCCCGGCGCTTCCTCCTGGAAATGGAAGAGCTCCATCTCCTTGCCGAGGCGACGATGGTCGCGCTTCTCGGCCTCTTCGAGGAAATGCAGATAGTCCTTGAGCTGCTTGCGGTTCTGGAAGGCGGCGCCATAGATCCGCTGGAGCTGCGGACGGTTGGAGTCGCCACGCCAATAGGCGCCGGCCACCTTCATCAGTTTGAAGCTGTCCGCCGGGACCTGGCCCGTGTGTTGCAGATGCGGGCCGCGGCAGAGATCCTGCCAGTGGCCGTGCCAATACATCCGGATCGGCTCGTTGCCCGGAATGGCCTCGATCAGCTCGACCTTGTAGGGCTCGTTATTGGCTTCGTAAAACTTCACCGCGCGCTCGCGTTCCCATGTCTCGGTGGTCACCGGGTCGCGTCGGTTGATGATCTCCTTCATCTTGGTCTCGATCTCGCCGAGATCCTCCGGCGTGAAGGGCTCTTCCCGGTCGAAATCGTAATACCAGCCATCCTTGATAACCGGGCCGATGGTGACCTTGACGTCCGGCCAGAGCTCCTGGACGGCGCGGGCCATGATATGGGCGAGGTCATGCCGGATGAGTTCGAGGGCAGGGGCCTCGTCTTTCATCGTGTTGATGGCGACGGTCGCATCGGACTCGATCGGCCATTGCAGGTCCCAGTGCTGACCGTTGACCATCGCGGAGATGGCCTTCTTGCCAAGGGAGGTGGAGATCGCGGAGGCGACTTCGGCGGGCGTTACGCCCTGCGGGAAGTCTCGGCTCGCGCCATCGGGGAATGTGAGGGAAATATCGGCCATATCGGCTCTCCTCGTCGGTTTGGCGCCCACGGTGCGCCCGGTTGCGGAACGACCCGTGAAGACATTGGAAAAACTCCGCAGTCGCCACTAACGTGCCGGAGTGGGTCAGTCTGTCCGGCTCGGCTGATGGCTTAAACCCGGTGGGCTGAGGGTGCAATCCCCATCGCACGGGCGTGAGGTCACCTGTCCGGGTGACCGAGCAAGTCAGTGTCAAAACCTTTCGGTCGCCAATTGGTCTCGTGAACCATGGGTCCGCTTCGTACGCTGCTTGGGGCCGGTATTGATGCCAAACCACGCGGCCCTGATTTCGGTCGAAAACCACTCGCCTTGATCCCGGTCGAGAAAGGCAGTCTTGATTGAATTCCTTCACCAATTGGCGTTGCTTCAAAAAAAACGTCGCAAAACTGTTACATTTCTTCGCGAAACCGCCTCTCTTTGACTTGTCGCAAATGGCACGATCCTCGAGCCACCTACGGTACTCCCGTCTCCTGAACCTGGCGCCCGGCGATTCCGCGTGCTGGAAACCACACTGGAGGCGGGTTTTCTTGGGGGGAGGATACAGTGAAACTGCGGGATTTTGTGAAAATCGAAAATGCGGCCGATCTCAGCCGAACGGAGGTCGGGCGGCTTGGGACAGCGATCCTGTTTGTCGTTGCGGTCATGATCTTCACGGGCACGAAATTTGCCCATATCGAGCAATCATATCTCTTGATCGCAGCTGCCGTGATCGGCGCCTACATGGCGATGAACATCGGTGCCAACGATGTCGCAAACAATGTCGGTCCGGCGGTTGGATCCTTCGCTCTGACCCTGACAGGGGCGATCATGATTGCGGCCTTTTTCGAGGCGGCGGGCGCGATTATCGCCGGCGGGGACGTGGTCAAGACGGTCAAGAAGGGAATCATCGATCCCGCCGACATCAATGATGTGGACACCTTTGTCTGGGTGATGATGGGCGCGCTGCTAGGCGCCGCGATCTGGCTCAACCTGGCCACGTGGCTCGGGGCTCCGGTTTCCACCACGCATTCCATCGTCGGCGGGGTCATGGGCGCAGGGATCGCAGCCGCTGGCTGGGACATCGTGAACTGGGGCTCCATGGGCAAGATCGCCCTGAGTTGGGTGGTATCTCCGGTGACTGGCGGTGTCATCGCGGCACTGACACTCTACGCACTCAAGAAAACGGTGTTCTTCAAGAAGGAACCTTTACAGGCGGCGCAACGCATGGTGCCCCTGATGATTTCCATCATGGCCTGGGCGTTCACCACCTATATCTGCCTCAAGGGCATCAAGAAGATCGTCAAGATCGACTTCCCCTCGGCCCTGCTTATCGGGTTGGTTGCAGCAATCATCACATGGGTCATCGTTGCGCCGATCGTGCGCAGGGCTGTGCCGAACCTGACCAATGACCGCGCGGGTGTGAACAAGCTGTTCACCGTGCCGCTGATCTTTGCCGCGGCGCTCCTCTCCTTTGCCCACGGCGCCAATGACGTCGCCAACGCGGTCGGTCCACTGGCCGGTATCGTCGAAGTCCTGACCAATACAGACGCCTCGACAACCTCTGTCTCCATCCCGCTCTGGGTCATGGGCATTGGTGCGGTCGGAATTTCGGTCGGCCTGGCGCTCTTTGGTCCGAAGCTGATCCGCACCGTCGGCTCCGAGATCACCGAACTGGACCGATCCCGCGCCTTCTGCATCGCACTCGCGGCGGCCATCACCGTGATCATCGCCAGCCAGCTCGGTATGCCGATCTCCTCGACGCATGTCGCCCTTGGCGCGGTGTTCGGCGTGGGCTTCCTTCGGGAGTTCATCGAGCAGCGGATGCATACCGTTGTCGAGAACGTCCTGCACCAGCATGACGGCGAGCCGGATTTCGAGAAGGTCGAAGCCGTTCTGCGCGACTTCGAGAATGCGCCGCCGGAGGACAAGGCCGAGATGCTGGCCCGGATCAAGAAGATGGGGGCAGAATCCGTCATCACCAAGGCGCAGCGCAAGGAACTGGCGAGCGCACTCAAGCGGCAATTGGTCAAGCGCTCCTCGCTGTTCAAGATCGTCTCCGCCTGGATCATCACGGTGCCGATCGCGGCCTTCCTCGCGGCGCTGTTCTTCTACGCCCTTCGTGGCATGATGTTGCCGTAGGAGATCGCCCAGCGTGTTGAAACGCCTGCTTCTTCCCGTCATCCTGACGATGCTGATCCTTGGCTTCGTCAACAGCCAGGACTTTCAGGAGATCGCCGCCGGCGTGGCGATCTTCCTCTTCGGGATGCTGATGCTGGAAGACGGCTTCAAGCTGTTCTCCGGCGGCCTGCTCGAACGGGTTCTTGAAAGGACCACCGACTCGCTCGCCAAGTCCATCGGCTTTGGCATCGTCTCGACCACGATCATGCAATCGAGTTCGCTGGTCTCCGTGATCACCATCTCCTTCCTCAGCGCAAGCCTGATCACGCTTGTCGCCGGGGTCGGCATCATCTTCGGCGCCAATATCGGCACCACGACCGGCGCCTGGCTGGTTGCGGGCTTCGGACTGAAGGTGAAGATCTCGGCCTACGCGCTGCCGATGCTCGCGGTTTCCATCGTGCTTGTCTTCCAGCGCTCGAAATACATGCGCGGCGCCGGTTTCGTGCTCGCGGGGCTGGGGTTCCTCTTCCTCGGCATCCACCACATGAAAGAGGGGTTCGAGGCGTTCAAGGATCAGTTCGACCTGACCCGCTTTGCCATGACCGGGGTTCTGGGGCTGCTCGTCTATACGTTCATCGGGGCGGCGGCGACGGTTGTCATGCAGTCAAGCCACGCGACGATGGTGTTGATCATTACCGCACTCGCCGCCGGACAGGTCTCCTATGAGAACGCCATCGCACTGGCGATCGGGGCCAATATCGGAACGACCGTCACGGCGATCATCGGAGCGCTGACGTCGAATTTCCAGGGCAAACGCCTGGCGCTGGCGCACCTGATCTTCAACGTGGTGACGGCGGGCGTGGCCCTCATCTTCATCAACCAGATCGTCTGGGCGGTGGATTGGGTGAGCGCAACTGTCGGGATCGGCGACGATGACTATGCGCTCAAACTTGCCGTGTTCCACACGATATTCAATGTGCTCGGTGTGGCGATCATGGTGCCGCTGATGGGGCGGCTTATCGGTTTCCTGGAACGCACAATCGCGGAACCGGAACCTGATGTGAGCAAGCCGCTCTACCTGTCTCAGGCCGCGGACGAGTTTCCCGCGACGATGGAACTGGCAATGCGCAAGGAGGTCAAACACCTTCAGGACAATGCCATTGAGCTCATCGCGCACGGGCTGAACCTGCACCGGCACGAGATCTACGCGAGCGACGACATCGCCGCGACAGTGGCCGCAAGCACCGAGCCGCTCGAACTGGATATCGACGAGGTCTACGAGGCCCGGGTCAAGACGCTCTATTCGGCCATTGTCGAGTTTGCCACGCGCGCCGGCACAAGGAACCTGCCAAAAGAAGTCGTGGAACGGATCTATTCCTTGTGGGATTCCGCAAATCGCACGGTTCGCGCCGTGAAGGCGGTCAAGCATATGCGGCGAAACGCGACGGTCTACACCAGTCGGCCGCAGGGTGAGGCGACCGATCTATACAATGGCCTGCGCACGGAGATCGCTCGGATTCTGGTGGAGATCCACGATCTCGACGAGAGCGATACGGAGATTCGCAGTTCCCTCTGGCTCGACGAGGAACGGGTCCAGATCGAGCGCGACCGGCGCAACACCACCCGGATGATTGAACGGCTGATCCGGGACCAGGCCATCGGAGCGACAACCGCGACCTCTTTTCTCAACGATTCAGGCTATGCCTATGAAGCGATGAGTGATCTGATCGAAGCTGCGCGGGTCTATTATATCGAGACAGAGGGGGCGATGGCGGAGGTTGAGCGTATCCTGACACTTGGTGAAGATGACGTCGAAGAAATGTCGGCGGGCGCGCAGTGAGACCGTCGTCGCGAGGCGACAGGCCAATGGCCCCGGGGAGGGGTGTGAAATGGCATTGAAGAGGACAATCGCGAAACTGAACGACTATCAGGACCGGCTGAAGGACAAGAAGGCCAAGCAGATCAAGGTCAAGCATGTCGACAAGATCATTTCGAAACTCGAAGCAAAGAAAGCGGATCTCGACAAGGAGTTTCACGAGGCAACGAAACCGTCTCGCAAGGAACGCCTGAAGCGCAAACGCAAGGTTCTGCGCGATCAGATCGAGCAGGCCGAGTTCCTGCGGAAGGAAATCCTGAAGTCCCAGAAGTAACTCGACCGGGCATGGCGCGAAATGTCGGTTGACACTCCGTGCCTTGTCGCACGGTTGTTACATTGCTGGCGTAGGATTGACCCATGGGAGTCGTCGCATCATATCCAGCAATTCTGGAACTCGGGCGCAGTCAAGGCGCCGACACTCCCATTGCAAATTTCTCCGCCCGATCCATCGACACCGCCCTGTCGGATAGGTTCGATGCTTATCTGCGGCGTTTCAAGCGTGGCGATGCGCCTCGACTCCGCCCGCGCCATGTCACCCGGACCCTGGCGAAGCTGGAGAGCCGGCGCCAGGACGTCCTTGAACGGTTTTCGAACGAGGTCGGCAGCGGGGAGTCGGACAGAAACGCACTGAAGCTTGCAGTTCTGGATCGTCAGATCGACGACGCCCGGAAGCTGCTCGACTGGGTCTCCAACCCGGCGAGGCGCTAGACGTCCTCAATGCAGGTCTGGATCAGAGGAAATCCTTGTGGATTCCCGGAACGAAGGTCTGATCCTCCATCGGCGGCCTGACATAGCCCTTCTGCTTTGGCCGCGGCTCGAGGTCAAACGGCTCCGGGGTCAGGTCCTCATAGGGGATCTGTGACAGGAAATGGCTGATGCAATCAAGCCGGGCGTGTTTCTTGACATCGGAGTTCACCACGAACCAGGGGGCCTGCTTGATATCCGTGTGCGAGAACATCATGTCCTTGGCGCGCGAATACTCGACCCAGCGTTTGCGGCTTTCCAGGTCCATCGGGCTGAGTTTCCAGCGTTTTGTCGGGTCAGCCAGCCGCTTCTGGAAGCGCCGTTCCTGTTCCTCGTCACTCACCGAGAACCAGTATTTGATCACGTGAACGCCGGAGCGCACCAGCATGCGTTCGAATTCGGGGCAGGAGCGCAGGAATTCCTGATGCTCCTCCTCCGTGCAGAAGCCCATGACATATTCGACGCCGGCGCGATTGTACCAGGACCGGTCGAAGATCACGATTTCCCCGGCTGCGGGAAGGTGCTCGACATAGCGCTTGAAATACCATTGCGTCTTCTGCCGTTCGGTCGGCGCCGGCAGGGCCACGACGTCGCAGATCCTGGGGTTCATGGCCTCGGTGATCCGGTTGATCGTACCGCCCTTTCCGGCGGCGTCCCGGCCTTCGAAGATGACAACGATCTTGTACCCGGTTGCCTTGACCCATTCCTGTAGCTTGACCAGTTCGATCTGCAGGCGCCGAAGCTCTTCCTCGTAGGTCTTGTTCTTGATCTTCTCGACTTTTTCTTCGGCCATCCGTCTCTCCGGGACTGCAGTTCGGAACCTCACGCTGCATCGATGGAGTGCAGCAAAGTTCATCTGTGCCCTCTGTCATGAGCGTGGGCACGGTCATCTCTACGACAACTCCTTTGCAAGAGGCAAAGCCGAAGTTGCGACGATAAGTCGAGACTGGGCCGCGAGGTGCGAACCCTTCACCCGGCTGCGCAGTACGGCCCCTTGCGCACAGAGAGGCGGCTCCATCGGCAACCCCGGAATCCCGCAATGGAAATCAGATATAGCCAAAATGTTAGACCTTGGGTACT
Organism: Tropicimonas sp. TH_r6; assembly: GCF_033101155.1. NCBI lineage: Bacteria > Pseudomonadati > Pseudomonadota > Alphaproteobacteria > Rhodobacterales > Roseobacteraceae > Tropicimonas > Tropicimonas sp. TH_r6. Next base: position 13,116 of record NZ_JAWMPX010000033.1, on the reverse strand, counting down.
ACTTTGGTAACCTAGTGGGGATCCATGCTTCAGAAGACACGAAATACGCCTGTATTTGCCAGGGACGCCGAGAGCCGCAGAAGGTGGAGTGATCCGACGAAATGAAAAAGCTCCTGCTTCCTGTCATCCTGTGCGTCTTGCTGTTCGGATTCTGGATCAGCCGTGACTTCCAGGAGATCGCCGCGGGAGTTGCGATTTTCCTGTTCGGCATGCTGATGCTGGAGGACGGGTTCAAGCAGTTCAGCGGTGGTGTTCTCGAGCGGGTGCTGGACAAGACGACAGACACGATCGCCAAGTCGCTCGGCTTCGGCTTCGTGGCGGCAACGCTCATGCAGTCGAGTTCGCTGGTCTCGGTGATCGCGATCTCCTTCCTGTCGGCCGACCTGATCAAGCTGATCGCAGGCGTAGGCATCATGTTCGGAGCCGATATCGGCACGACGACAGGCGCCTGGCTGGTGGCGGGGTTCGGTCTCAAGGTGAAGATTTCGGCCTATGCGATGCCCATGCTGGCGATCAGTATCGTGCTGATTTTCCAACGCTCCAAGTATATCCGCGGCCTCGGGTTCATCCTTGCCGGCTTGGGTTTCCTGTTTCTCGGCATCCATCACATGAAAGAGGGCTTCGACGCGTTCAAGGACCAGTTCGACCTGACGCAATTCGCCATGACCGGCGCGGCGGGATTGATCGTCTATACCCTCATCGGGGCCGTCGCGACCGTGGTCATGCAGTCCAGCCATGCGACGATGGTGCTGGTCATCACGGCGATGGCGGCGGGCCAGGTTTCTTATGAAAACGCGATAGCCCTCGTGATCGGCGCCAATATCGGCACGACGATCACGGCGATCATCGCCGCCCTTCCGGCCAGCTATCAGGGCCGCCGCCTCGCGCTTGCGCATGTGATCTTCAAGGTTGTCACGGCGGTCGTCTGCCTGTTGTTGATCAACCAGCTCGTGACCGCTGTCGACTGGATCAGCAACAGTCTGGGGATCGGCGCGGAGGATTATGCGCTCAAACTGGCGGTGTTCCACACGATGTTCAACGTGATCGGTGTCTCCATCATGGTCCCACCGATCCACCAGTTGATACGCTTTCTGGAGCGCGCCATTCCCGCGCCGGAGATCGACGTGACGAAACCGTTGTACCTGTCCCGTGCCGTCGAGAGCTTCCCGGCGACGATGGAGGTCGCCATGCGCAAGGAGGTCGAGCACCTGCAGGACAACGCGATCGCGCTCATCGCCCATGGCCTGAACCTGAGCCGGCAGGAGATCTATGCCACCAATGACGTGGCTGCGACGGTCGAGCGGAGCACGCAACCGATGGACGTCAATATCGACGAGGAATACGAACGCAGGGTGAAGACCCTGTATTCGGCCATTGTCGACTTCGCCAGTCGCGCCGGTGCGCTCAACCTTCCGCGCGACGTCACCGACCACATCTACGAGTTGAGGGATGCTGCACAAAGCTCGGTCCATGCGGTCAAGGCAGTCAAGCACATGCGGGGAAACGCCACCCAGTTCACCCGCACGCCGCAGGGCAGGATCTCCGAGATCTACAACGAGTTGCGGACCGAGATCGCGCGCATCCTCGTCGAGATTCACAAGATCGGCCAGGCCGAGCCGGAGCTGCGCAGCACGCTGTGGCTGGAGGAAGAGCGGGTGCAGATCGAGCGCGATCGCAAGAACACCTCCAAAGTGATCGACAGCATGATCCGCAACAAGGAAATAGCGCCCGAAGCGGCAACCTCCTTCATGACGGATTCGGGATATGCATATGAGGCGATGGGTGATTTGATCGACGCGGCGCAAGCGTATTACGCCGAAACGGACGAGGCGATGGCGGAGATCGAGCGCATCCTTGCGCTGGAAGAGGATGAGATCGAGGGGCTTCTGGCCGAGGTATCCGAAACGGATGATGCCCGGTGACGGATGCAGAAACGCCGGGTTGCAGAGACCTTGCACATGAGTATGGAGCCGGAACGACATGGCACTGAAGGCAACGATCGAGAAGCTGGAGAGCTATCGCAAACGCCTCAAGCAAAAGAAGGCCGAACCGATCAGCCGGAAAAAGGCCGAACGGATTGTCGCGAAGCTGGATGCCAAGCACGACGCGCTGAAATCTGAATTGAAGGCTGCCAAGAAGCCTTCGAAACAGGAACGTTTGAAGGCGAAGCTGAAAGTCGTGGAAGAACTGCAGGAACGTGCCGCGTGGCTTGTAAAACAGATCGGCAAGCAGGCCGATTGAGCCGCCACGACCGCAGGGACGGGTGGGCTGAATTCCACGGCCTGTTCGAGGTCAGGGGGAAAGCCAGGCCCCGACGAATCTGCGCCAATGGTGTCAGCGGTCGGCCGCCCGCGGGAGGTCTTGGGCTAAAGTCCGGTCTTGAGGCTTGATTAAGAAGAGGAAAATCGGTCACGCTTTGCGAAATGCGTACCGACCAATTGCAGGAGGGAGAGTATGGTTTCGACATCCAAGGTTCTCGGGGTGGGACCGGCTATGGAAAAGGCGTTGGCTGAACACGGATTTGCCAGCGCGGAGGATATGGCCGCCGCGACGCCTCTACGGTTGAAAGCTGTGCCCGGGATCGGTGCGGCCACGGCTCCACGCCTCAAGGCAGCCGCCAAGGCGGCAGTTTTGGCAGAAGCTCCCGTGCCGGACGAAAAACCACCGAAGGGTGGCATGCCGAAAGCTGCAAGCGCGGCCGGCGACGTTGACAAAAAGAAGCGGGAGAAGCCGAAGAAGACCGCCAAGAAGTCGAAGGACAAGGGCAAAAAGAAAAGCAAGTCCAAGAAGAAGGACAAGGCAAAACCAGCAGAAAAGCAGAGCAAGAAGAAGTCCGGGAAGGGCAAATCTCGCAAGAAAGCCTGACAGGATTCCCTGGAGCTGCAAATGTCGCGTCCGCCCAACCCCGGGGGCAGGGCGGACGGACGTTTTCAGATAGGTCTATCAGGACAGCGCGGCCGCCTCAAAATCGGCGACGGCGGCAACCGAGTTGCTGTCCGTCAGCAGGTCGCGGGCGATCTGCGGCGCGATGGTGAAACAGTCGAGGCCGATCTCGGCCAGCCGGACCATCTGGTCGGGATTGCGCAACGAGGCGATGAGCATCCGGGTCTTGCCGCCGGCAAGCTTTCCGATGGCCAGCATCTGCGCCATGGCCTCATAGGCAGGCAGGCCGCCTTCGAGCATCCGGCCGAAATAGGGCGCAATATATTCGGCCCCAAGCGCACTGGCCACGAACATCTGCTTGGCGTCATAGCAGGCGGTCATCAGGATCGGCCCCCCGAGGGCGGATTTCATCCCCGGAACGGCGCGGATGGTCGGCTCGATCAGCGGCACCTTGATCACGACCTGCAGCCCGGCCTTGCGGCCATCCTCGTAGCGCGCGCCTGCCCAGTCGACGAAGCCCTCGACCGGCCCGTAGACCTGGCAGTGAAACTCCTTCGCCCCGAGATCGGCGGCCAGCCCGGTCAGCCCGGCCCAGTCGATCTCCGGATAGGAGAGGCCGGCACGCGAGGCCAGCAGCGGGTTCGTCGTTATCCCCTTGAAGAGCCGAGTTGGCATCAACTCTTTCCAAGCGTCCGTCTCGGCGGTGTCGATATAGAGATCCATCTTCTGTCTGACCTTTCAGAAAGTTGCTGCTTCGATCTCATCACGGCTGGGCGGGTTGCAACCCGACCGTCCGCAATTGAGAGCCGCGGCCGTGCTGGCGCGGTGAAGCAGCAGGGTGAGGTCGTCTCGCGTGAGGGTTGCGAGCGCGGCCCCGGAGAGTGCGTTCTTGTCGGCAAGTCCGGCGAGCATGGTCGCCGTGAAGGTGTCGCCGGCCCCGACCGTATCGACCAGTTTCGGCACCAGCGCGGCCGGAATGTCGACCCGGTCGGCGCCAATCCAGGCGCTGACACCGTTTGCGCCCCGGGTCAGGACGACGATCCGGGCCGAGGTGATCTCGCGCAATGCCGTCAGCGCCGCGTCCTCGTCGCGCCCCGTGAAGAGCCCTTCGAGATCCTCGTCGCTCAGCTTGAGCAGGTCGAGCCGCCGGCACATGCGCAGGATGCGGGCGCGATAGCCCTCGACATCCGAGAGGATGGAAAGCCGGACATTGGGGTCGAGCGAGACCAGCATGCCTGCATCGTGGCACTCGCCGCAAAACGCCTCCCAGGCGGCGGCATCCGCACCGTCGGTCAGCGTCAGCGAGCCGGTATGGATCGCCGCTGCCGCCTCGGGCAGCGCGGCGGCCAGTGTCTCGCCGGTGATCTGTCGCTCTGCCGTCTGGTCGCGCTCGAAGCGGTAGCTCGGCACGCCGTCATTGACCGTCACCCGCGCCATCGTGGTGGGGGCGGGATTGCGCCCTCCATCCAGTTTCACGCCGGAGCCGAGCAACGTCTCGGCCAGCATGTCGCCCCAGCTATCGGTCGAGATTGGCGAGATGTAATGCACATTCGAGCCTTGCCGCCCGAGGGCCATGGCGACGTTGAAGGGCGAGCCGCCGGGGCAGGCCGAGACGACGCCGTCGCGGGTGACGTGATCGATCAGGTTCTCGCCGCCGATGGCGAGGATCGGGAGGTCGGCCATCAGCTCATCCAGTTCCCGCCATCGACATTGAGCGTCTGCGCGGTGATGTAGCGCGCCTCCTCCGAGGCGAGGAAAACGCAAGGTTCGGCGATCTCCTCGGGGCTGCCCATATAGCCGAGCGGAACCGCCTCACCGACTTCGCGCTTCTTCTGTCCGGCCGGCTTGTTTTCGTATTTGGCGAAGAGCCCGTCCACGACATCCCACATCGGCGTGTCGATGACGCCCGGCGCGATGGCGTTGACGCGGATGCCGCTCCCGGCCAGTTCCAGCGCCAGCGATTGCGTGATCGAGATGATCGCGGCTTTCGAGGAACAGTAGAGCGCGATATTGGGCTCGCCGCGCCGTCCGGCCTGCGAGGAGAAATTGATGATCGTGCCCGAACCGCGCTGTTTCATGCCTGGCACCACGGCCTGGATGGCGAAGAGCGTGCCGGCCACGTTGATGTCGAACTGTCGGCGGAAATCCTCGGGTTTGATCTCCTCGATCGAGGCCATGCTGAAGATGCCGGCATTGTTCACGAGGATGTCGATCTGGCCCCATTTCGCCTCGACCGCGGCGACCCCTGCGGCAATCGCCTCCAGGTCGGTCACGTCCATCTCCAGCGCCATCGCGGTGTCGCCAAGCGCTTCGGCGGTCTCCGTGGCTTCCTGCGCCAGCCGGTCCGCGACCGCGACCTTCGCGCCCGCCGCAACAAAGGCTTCGCAGATCGCCCGGCCAATCCCGCGCGCGCCACCCGTCACAAGGGCGACCTTTCCATCGAGCCGTTTCGTCATTGCCATGATCCTCCCTGATGCCGGGGCCTCCCGGCGATTCCTGATCGGGCCTCCGGGGAGGCCAGGATTCATTCGAGATTCGTGTGATTGCCTCTCATCGTCTCAGCATCCACGCCGAGGCGGTCGCGGAGCTTCAGCACCATGACCTCGAAGAGCACGAACTGGGCGCCCTCGAAGAGCGACCCCATCGGCAGAATAGACAGGTCCGGACCTGAATCGTCAGCCATGGTCTGGGCCGGAATGGTCAGGACGTGGTCGGCAGCGCGCGGGCAGGGGCCGTCGGGCTGGGCGGTCACACAGAGCGTGCGCGCGCCGGCCGCCGAGGCGGTCCCGATCAGGCTCTGGACCGTGGAGAGATCTCCCGGGCCGGCCGAGACGATCAGCAGGTCGCCATCTCCGAGCGGCGGCGTCGTCATGTCGCCAACCACCGAGACCTTCAGGCCGAGATGGAACAGGCGCATCGCCAATCCCTTGATCTGCAGCCCTTCGCGGCCAACGCCATGGAGCGCGATCTGCCGGGCCGAGGCGATCACGGAGACCGCGTCCTCCACAGACCCGTCATCGAGTCGGTCGAAGACAGCTTCAAGCTCGGCCAATGCTCCGCTGTAAAGGGATGCCATCCTCGCTTCTCCTCATGGGGGACTCACCGGCGGGATTTCCGCGACGGCGTGACTTCATGCCGATTGGCGCGCGCTGTCAAAGCGACCTTTTCGCGCCCCTGCCTATTCCTCGAAGCCGCAGGCCGCGAAGTAGCGCCGCACCGATCCTTCGACATGGCCGGCGATGAGCGCATCTGCGCTTTTCGGCATGTTTCCGAATTCCTGTCCAAAGAAGAACTGCGACAAGATGGTCTCGGGAAGCGGTTGCGCGGCCAGGTTGGCGAGCATGGTCTTGAGCGCCGCGGCGACCTGGGCGTCGTTCCAGTAATAGCGGATACGGTCGCTGTAGCTGAAGCGCTTCAGCAGTTCGACCTGGGCGGCATCCCCGGCATAATAGTCCTGCCAGTCACCCGGCTTGACGGTCATGACTTCGGCGAGCGTTTCGGCAAGCCGGCTGGGCGTGGCGGGAGAGAGCAGGGCTTCGACCCCGGCCAGCGCATAGACAGCTTCGCGGAAACGGAAGGTCAGTTCGGGGCCGACCTTCAGGAAGAAGAAATGGTTCTCGACCAGCTCCCTGAGCGCCGCTGTCGGTTGGTAATCGGTCGAATGGGCCTCGAAGGTGAGACCGGGCGCGGCTTCGATGGCCTTGCAGAGCGGGGCGGCGGCGGGCGGATCGAAACGGAAGATCGAGGTGTGGGAAAAATCGACCCCGGGCTGGGTCACGACGGAGACGATGCGCGACCAGGCGTCGGTCAGCCCGCGCGCCTCGAAGGCCGCGCGATGAGTGTCGATCGTGTCCTGAAAACGAGGAACCGAGGTGACGTCCAGCGCGTCCGGCTCTTCGGTCTCGCCGCCGGGGATCGGAACTTCCGTCCCGATGATATAGACCAGCGCCTCCGGGTTAGGCGCGTATTTCTCGGCCACGGCACAGAGGTCGGCGGCGCGTTCGGCGATCTGGGAGAAGCTGGGATTGGGCTCACCGCCACAGGCCATGCTGGCATCGAGATGGATCTTGGTGAAGCCGGCCTCGACATAGAGCTTCACCAGTTCGCGCGCCTTCTCCATGGCGCTCTCGACCGGCTCCTTGCGCCAGGCATTCGGCCCGAGATGGTCGCCGCCGAGGATGAGCTGGTCCATCGGCACGCCGGCCTCGCCGGCCATGCCCTTCATCCAGGCCATGAAATCGGCCGGCTGCATGCCGGTATAGCCGCCATCCTGGTTGACCTGGTTGCAGGTCGCCTCGATCACGGTCGGAAAGCCGCTCTGCGCGGCGAAGTCGAGAATCGCGCGGATGACCTGCTCGTTTGCAGTGCAGAAACAGGGAAGACCCGTCGCCTGACCACCGCGGTTCGCGTCGATCATGGAATGAATGTCAAGCATACTGGACCCTTTCATGCCTCGCCACGGGCGAGGAAAGCATCGATTTCTTCCGGTGTGGAATTGCCTTCCATCGGGCCGCGCCGGGTCACGGCGATAGCGCCGGCGGCATTGGCCCGCCGCCCGGCCTCCACAAGCGGCACGCCCTGCGCCAGGAGGCCGACAAAGGTTCCGCAGAACCCGTCCCCGGCTCCGGTCGGGTCAAGTTCCTCAACCTTGTGCGCTCGGAAATCATGGCGTTGATCGCCCGAAATCACCGTCGCGCCGTCTCCGCCGCGTTTCAGGGCGATGATCTCTGCCTTGGCCGACAGCATCTTCTCAACCGCCGCGTCTTCGTCCAGACCGGGGAAGAGAAAGCCCAGATCGCTCGTACTCGGCATGAGGCACCAGCTTTGGTCGACGATCTGCTCCAGAGCCTGTCGGGCCTCGTCGTCCCGCATCAGCTCCGGACGGGCATTGGGATCGCAGGAGATCCGGCCGCCACGGGCCAGAACGGCCTCGACCGCCTGCAGGATGACCGTTCTCAGCTTTGGTGCGCCAAGCGAGGCGGCCGAGACATGCAGGATCAGATCTCCCGCGGGCAAGGCGTCCGGCGAGAAGGTGATTTCTTCGGCCGCTGTGCCCTTGAGGTGGAAGATGAAGGTTCGGGAGCCGTCCTCGTAGTAGGAGACGAAGGCGGTGCCGGTGGTTTTGTCGGGATCGGTTGCGATGCCGGATATATCGACCCCGTCATCCTTCAGCCGTCCGACAAGGGTCCGGCCAAACCCGTCCTTGCCGACGGTGCCGAAGAACCCGGTCGTTGCGCCCATGCGGGCGGCCTGGTCGATGAAGATCGCCGGCGCGCCGCTGGGGTAGGGGCCAGAGAATTCCGAGATGGTCTCGAGGCCGCAACCTTTGCGGTGAGAGACGAACTCGACGAGCAACTCGCCGGACGAGAGTATCGTGGGACCAGACGGCATGAGCACCTCCCTTGAATCTCCGAGCCTGTCGAGATGGCATATGCAAAAACTTTACGCATGTCAATTTTTGTGTTTCCATGGCGGCAAGAACTTGAGCATGACGGGTGAAAAAAGGTAAGGCTGGCATTTAGGGACAGGGGTTGCGCGGCAAATGAAGCAGAAAATCAAGACGATGGAGGAGTTGGCCGCGGCGATCGGCATCTCCAGGCCGACCTTGTCGCGATTCTTCCGCGATGCCGACAGTGTCCGAGCCTCGACACGGAAGAAGATCGAGGATGGTCTCGAGACCGTCGACTATGTTCCGAATTTCTTCGCCACCCGACTCAATCGGAAGTCGACCGGGCTGATCGGTGTCATCATCCCGGATACCGAGGATCTGTTCTTCGCCCGGCTCCTGAACGCGATCGAACGGCCGGCACTTGAGGCCGATTACACGGTGTTGAGGCAGAATTCTCACGGCAGCGCGGATCTCGAGGCACGGGCCGTCGAGACCTTTTTGTCAATGAATGTCGATGGTGTGATCGTCGCCCCGCTGGGACGCGAGAGCTCGGCGGATGTCTTTGCCCGGCTGAGCACCCGTCTGCCGATCGTGCTTGTCGACTCGCGCCTTCCTCACGCTCTCCCTTCGGTTGATTTTGTCGGGACAAACAACCGCCAAAGCATTGATACTTTGGTTAATTACTTGTGCCGCACCGGCGCGCCGCCGCATTTTTTCGGAATGCCACCACTCAATACCAACAGTCCCGAGCGTGAGGCGGCCTATGTCGCCTCGATGGAGCGGCTCGGTTTCAAGCCCGTCCTCGTGGAGGTCCCGGCCGAGCCCGATAGCTGGGAGTTCGAGGCCTATGCCTATGATGTGATGGATGAGCATTTCGGCAGCGGGCGCTATGTCGACGCCACGATCCTATGTGCAAATGACCGCCTGGCGACGGGTGTGTTGCGGGCGGCCGGAAAGCACGGGCTTTTGCCGCGCAGGTCAGACGTCAAGGCGAAGCTGCGAGTCGCGGGCCATGACGACAACCCGATGAGTCGCTTCATGACCCCGTCCCTGACGACGGTGGCCCAGAATTTCGAGGCTATCGGCCGGTCGTCCTTCCGCTTGCTGTTGCGGCGAATCGAGGGGGATACCTCTCTCGAGTCGTCTGGAACTGAAGAGGTTTTCGACACGATCCTGCGGATTCGCGAGTCTGCCTGACAGACATATCCCGATGACTTCCTGAGCTTTTGCCCGTGGAGCGCACTTATTTTCAACAAAGAGTTGACAGGTGCCGGTTTGAGTCTCAAAGTTTACGCACGTCAAAATTGGGAGGTTCCATCATGACCGTGAAACGCAATCTGCTTGCCACGACCGCGACGGTCTTCGGGCTTGCATCGCTGGCATCCGTTGCCGCGGCCGAAGAGATTACGATCGCTACCGTCAACAACGCTGACATGATCGTCATGCAGAAGCTTGCTCCGAAATGGGAAGAGGCGACGGGCAACACGATCAACTGGGTCGTTCTGGAGGAGAACGTCCTGCGCCAACGCACCACGACGGATATCGCCACGGGTGGCGGCTCCTTCGACATCATGTTCATCGGTGCCTATGAGACGCCGATCTGGGGGGCAAAGGGCTGGCTGACCCCGCTCGACGATTTCGCCGAAGATGCCGACTATGATCTGGAAGACATTTTCCAGCTGGTCCGCAACGGCCTTTCCGCCGACGGTCATCTCTATGCCGTGCCGCTCTATTCGGAAACATCCTTCACCTTCTACCGGACCGACGTGTTCGAGAAGGCCGGGGTTACAGCGCCGACCGAACAGCCCACCTATGACGAGTTCGCCGAGATGGTCGCTGCGGTCCATGACCCGGATAACGGCATCTACGGCACCTGCCAGCGCGGCAAGGCCGGCTGGGGTGAAAACATGGCCTTCATCGGCCCGCTCGCCAATGCCTTCGGCGCCAAGTGGTTCGACATGGACTGGCAGCCGCAGCTCGACAGCGAAGAGTGGAACAACGCGATCACCTACTATGTCGACCTGATGAACAACTACGGTCCTCCGGGTGCCTCGGCCAACGGACACAACGAGAACCGTGCCCTGTTCAAGGACGGCAAATGCGCAACCTGGGTTGACGCGACCTCGGCCGCCAATGACGTTCGTAACCCGAACAACTCTTCCGTTGCCGATGTTACGGACTTCTTCCAGGCGCCCAAGCAGGTGACCGCGAATGGCACCGGCTGGTTCTGGTCCTGGGCGCTCGCCATTCCGGCCAGCTCGCAGAAAGCCGATGTTGCCAAGGACTTCCTGAAGTGGGGCACCTCGAAAGAGTATTACGAGATGGTTGGCGAGACCGAAGGCTGGGTCGCCGTGCCGAGCGGTACGCGTGCCTCTGTGCATGAAGACGCACGTCTCCTGGAAGCGGCTCCCTTCGCCGAGACCATCAAGCAGGCGATCTTCTCGGTTGACCCGGCGAACCCGACCAAGGATCCGGTTCCCTATACCGGCGTCCAGTTTGTTGCGATCCCCGAATTCCAGGGTATCGGAAACTATGTCGGTCAGCAGATCGCCGCAGCCCTGACCGGTCAGGCGACGGTCGATGAAGCTCTGGCCAACAGCCAGAAATTCGCAGTTCGCGAAATGACGAAAGCGGGTTACATCAAGTAACCTTCCTCCCCGGAACGGGCCGGCGCGCAGCGCGCCGGCCCGTTTTGTCCGCCTCCGGTCTGCGTCTGGCCGATCCCCAGGGAAAAACAGTCGATCCCCAGGGAAAAAGATGTGTTTCGGCAAGGGCCTGGTGGCAGGTCCTTTCCTGAATGCTTCTTCAATACGTCGCAGGGAGGGCGAACCGTATGGCGACCAAAGCTTCAAGATCCGCAGCCCGATTAATGGTTTCACCGGCAGTCATCCTGCTGTTGGGCTGGATGATCGTGCCCTTGGGCATGACGCTCTATTTCTCCTTCTTGCGCTACAACTTGTTGCAGCCGGGACCGACGCCCTTCGTAGGCTGGGAGAACTACTACTGGTTCTTCACCGATCCCAGCTTCAGCGCTGCGATGGTGAACACCCTGGTCCTTGTGGGCGGGGTCTTGACCATCACAACGGTCGGCGGCACCTGCTTCGCGCTGCTGCTGGACAAGCCGATGTTCGGGCGCGGCTTCATCCGCATCATGGTGATCTCACCCTTCTTTGTCATGCCGACCGTGTCGGGCCTGGTCTGGAAGAACATGTTCATGAACCCGGTGAACGGGATCTTCGGGCGCATCGCCGGTGCCCTGGGCATGCAGCCGATCGACTTCTTCGGCCAGATCCCGATGGCCTCGATCATCTTCATCGTCTCCTGGATGTGGTTGCCCTTCGCCACGCTGATCCTTCTCACGGCGCTGCAATCACTTGACCGCGAGCAGCTCGAAGCCGCGGAGATGGACGGCGCCAACTGGCGCAACCGCTTCTGGTTCGTCATGCTGCCGCATCTGGCGCGCTCGATCACGGTCGTGATCCTGATCCAGACGATCTTCCTTCTGTCGATCTTCGCCGAGATCCTCGTCACCACAAATGGCGGCCCCGGTGTCTCGACAACAAACCTCACCTACCTGATCTACGTCTCCTCGCTCTTGCAGTTCGACGTGGGCATCGGCAGCGCCGGTGGTGTGGTCGCAATCATCCTTGCCAATATCGTCGCGCTCTTCCTGATGCGGATGATCGGCAAGAACCTCGACGCGTAAAGGGAGGGAACAGATATGGCTCGCGCAGTCCCGACACGCACCAAATGGTTCAACACGGCCACCGCCGGAACCCTTGGTTTCCTCATGTTCTTCCCGATCCTCTGGATCCTGATCCTCTCCTTCAAGACGGAAGAGGACGCGATCCGGGCGCCACTGGAAGTCCTCTTCGCCTCCGACTGGACCACGCAGAGCTATGGCGCGGTCCAGGAACGGTCGGACTATTTCAAGCACTTCATGAACTCGGTCACGATCTCGGTCGGCTCAACCTTCCTCGGCTTGCTGATCGCGATCCCCGCAGCCTGGGCCATGGCCTTCGTTCCGGCCAAGCACACCAAGAACGTGCTGATGTGGATGCTCTCCACGAAGATGCTGCCGCCCGTCGGCGTGTTGATCCCGATCTACCTGATCTTCCGGGATTTCGGCCTGCTCGACACCCGCGTCGGCCTGACTTTCGTGCTGATGATGATCAACCTGCCGATCATCGTCTGGATGCTCTACACCTACTTCAAGGAGATCCCCGGAGAGATCCTCGAAGCGGCCCGGATGGACGGGGCCACCTTGCGCGAAGAGGTGATCCACATCCTGACGCCCATGGCCATTCCCGGCATCGCCTCTACGGTTCTGCTGAACATCATCCTGGCCTGGAACGAAGCCTTCTGGTCGCTGCAACTGACAAGTTCCGACGCAGCCCCGTTGACCCAGTTCATCGCCAGCTATTCCAGTCCCGAGGGTCTCTTCTACGCCAAGCTCAGCGCGGCATCGATCATGGCCATCGCGCCAATTCTCATCATGGGCTGGTTCAGCCAGAAACAACTCGTCAGCGGCCTGACCTTCGGCGCAGTGAAGTAAGGACAATATCGAAATGGGACATATCACTCTCAGCCAAGTCACCAAGTCCTTCGGCGACGTCAACGTCATCCCGCCGCTGGATCTCGAAATCAACGAAGGCGAGTTCGTGGTCTTCGTTGGCCCCTCGGGCTGCGGCAAGTCCACCCTGCTGCGGCTGATCGCCGGGCTCGAGGACGTCACCTCCGGCCATATCGCAATCGACGGCCAGGACGCCACCGATGTGCCGCCCGCCAAGCGCGGTCTCGCGATGGTCTTCCAATCCTATGCGCTCTATCCGCATATGAGCGTA
>NZ_JAWMPX010000032.1:0-56384 GCF_033101155.1 Tropicimonas sp. TH_r6 | reverse complement strand
GCCCCGGCCGGGGTCGCGCGCCTCAGCTCGGCTGTTCCGGCATCGAGAGGGTCATGCATCGGGCGACGGCCGGGCGGCTGGGCCGCCCAGCTTGCGTCGGCTCTCAGCCCAGAACCGCGCGCACCGCCTCGGCCGCCTTGCTTGCGATCTCCTCGGCCTCGGTACGGCTCAGGCAGAGCGGCGGGGCGAAGCCAAGAATGTCGCCCTGCGGCATCGCCCGCGCGATCACACCACGTTCCAGAAGCGCCGCCGCCACACGCGGCCCGACCTTCTCGCTGGCATCGAAGAAACTGCGGCTGTCGCGGTCGGCGACGAATTCCAGCGCGGCAAGCATACCGTCGCCCCGGACCTCGCCGACATGGGCGTGCTCACCAAGCGCCTCCAGCAGGAGGCCACGCAGATATGCGCCGGTGGACCCGGCATTCTCGACCAGCCCGAGGCTGTCGATCAGCTTCAGGTTGGCCACGCCCGCCGCCGCCGAGATCGGGTGCGCCGAATAGGTCCAGCCATGACCGATCGGGCCGTTCTCGTCGGTCCCCTTCTCCAGCACGGACCACATATCTTCGGAAATGATCGACCCCGAGAGCGGCGCATAGGCCGAGGTCAGCCCCTTGGCGATGGTGATGATGTCCGGGCGGATTCCGTAATGGGGCGAGCCGAACATGGTGCCGAGACGCCCGAAGCCGGTCACGACCTCGTCGGCGATCAGCAGGATGTCGTGCTTCTTCAGGATCGGCTGGATGGCGTCCCAATAGCCCGTCGGCGGCGGCACGATCCCGCCCGTTCCGAGGATCGGCTCGCCAATGAAGGCGGCGATCGTGTCAGCGCCCTCGCGCTCGATCAGCGCCTCCAACTCGGCGGCACAATGGGCGACGAAACCCGCCTCATCCTGCGTGGCATCGGCGCGGCGGAAGTAATAGGGCGCTTCGGTGTGGAGCACCTGCGGCAGCGGCAGGTCGAACTTCTTGTGGAATAGCTCCAGCCCGGTCAGCGAGCCGGTCATCAGCCCGGAACCGTGATAGCCGCGCCAGCGGCTGATGATCTTCTTCTTCTCCGGCCGGCCGAGGATGTTGTTGTAATACCAGACCAGCTTGACATTGGTCTCGTTGGCATCCGAGCCGCCAAGGCCGAAATAAACCTTCGACATATGATCGGGCGCGCGGTCGAGGATCATCTTTGACAGCGTGATCGAGGCCTCGGTGCCATGCCCGACATAGGCGTGGTAATAGGCAAGCTCGCGCGCCTGTTCGGCAATCGCCTCGGCGATCTCCGTCCGTCCATAGCCGACATTCACGCAATACAGCCCGGCAAAGGCATCGAGCAGCCGATTGCCGTCCCGGTCCTCGATATGGCAGCCCGACCCGCCGGTCACGATCCGCGACGGCGTCTCGCCGCGCGCATGTTGGGCGAGATGGGTCGAGGGGTGGAAGAAATTCTCCCGGTCCCATTGGGACAACTGGTCATTCGTCAGCATGTCAAACCTCTTTGGTCCTGCCCGGCCCGGATCTGCTGGCTGCGGCCAGCGCCCGGGTGGCGGTTGCAATATCCTGTACGCCTGTTTCTGAGAGGCCACAGACGGTCGTATCGTTGGCAGTTCTCTGTCCAATGCCAGCCGCCCGCGTGGCACGCAACTCCCCCATGGTCTTGCACAGTCAGGTCCGGGTGCAGATGTGAAGATCGGCCGCAGCGCTCCGTTTGAGAACGCCCGTCTACTGTGCAATTCCCGGTGTCAGGCCGATTTGATGTCCGCACAGCCGGGCAAGCAGCGGCGACAGCCCTGAAGGGATCATACCCACCCTGCCGCGTAAAACGGCACGGGGGACGGTATTCTCCGACATATCCGGTCGCAAGGTGCGTCCCCGCATGTCTATGACTTGACAGCGGGAACACGCCTCCCGCTATTCTGGCCACCAGACCACGCTGCCCCTTCGACGGCCCCCCGCGACCCGGTGGTGCGGCTCTCCGCAACAGGATGAACAGGCTCCCGGAGCCCGGAACCGCACCAGCTCGCATCGTCAGGAGGAGCCTCCGCATGACCGCTCAAGACCTTCCCTTCAGCCGCGCCGAATATGCCCGCCGTCTGGAGAAGACCCGCGCCGCGATGTCCGCAGCCGGGCTCGACCTGCTTTTCGTCGAGGACCCGTCCAATATGGCCTGGCTGACCGGTTATGACGGCTGGTCCTTCTATGTCCATCAGGGCGTGCTGGTCTTTCACGACCGAGACCCGCTCTGGTGGGGGCGGCGCATGGATTCCAAGGGCGCGCTGCACACGGTCTGGATGGAGGCCGAGCATGTGCGCGCCTATGCCGACAAATACGTGCAGTCGACCGAGTTCCACCCGATGATGGATCTCGCCGAGATCATCCGCGAGGCGGGCCATGGACGCGGCCGGGTCGGCGTCGAGATGGAGAATTACTACTTCTCGGCCAAGGCCTACATCACGTTGCTGGCCGAGTTGCCGGAGGCGGAGCTGGTCGATGCAACCGCGCTCGTGAATTGGCAGCGCGGGGTGAAATCCGACGAAGAGATCGCCTTCATGCGCAAGGCTGGCGGCATCGCCGAGCGGGTGATGGATGGCGTGATCGAGCGGATCGAGCCGGGGATGCGCAAGAACGAACTGGTGGCGGAGATCCTGCGCGACCAGGTGCTGGGCAATGGCGAGGATTGGGGCGATTACCCGGCCATCGTGCCGCTGGTGCCGAGCGGGCCGGCGGCCTCGGCGGCGCATCTGACCTGGAACGGGGACCCCTTCCGCTCCAACGAAGCGACCTTCTTCGAGCTGGCCGGCTGCTATCGCCGCTACCACGTCCCGCTCTGCCGAACCGTCTCACTCGGCGCGCCGAGCGACGCACTCCTGCACGCCGAAGCGGCGCTGGTCGAGGGGCTGGAGGCCGGGCTGGACGCCGCGCGCGCGGGCAACCGGGCCTGCGACGTGGCCAATGCGCTGGCCGCCCCTCTGGAACGCGCCGGCATCGAGCGCGGCGCCCGCTGCGGCTACCCGATCGGGGTGAGCTACCCACCGGACTGGGGCGAGCGCACCATCTCTTTCCGCGCCGAGGACGAGACCCTCCTCGAGCCGGGCATGAGTTTCCACTTCATGCCGGGGATCTGGATGGAGAATTGGGGGCTGGAGATCACCGAGAGCATCCTGATCCGCCCCGAAGGCCCGGCCGAATGCTTCTGCGACCGACCACGCAAGCTCATCGTGAAGCCGTAGACATGGAGCGGCTCGCCAGCGCCATCGCGATCCTCGACGACCTGATCGCCTTTCCGACGGTCTCCTCGGAGTCCAACCTGGAGATGATCGTCCATCTCGCCTCGCTGCTCTCGGAGGCGGGCGCGCATGTCGACCTCTTCCATGACAGCACCGGGCTCAAGGCCAATCTCTTCGCCACGCTGGGCCCGGAGGGGCCGGGCGGGATCGTGTTGTCGGGCCATACCGATGTCGTCCCCGCCGAGGGGCCGGGCTGGAGCACGGACCCGTTCCGGCTGCGGCAGGAGGATGGCCGGCTCTACGGGCGCGGCAGCTGCGACATGAAAGGCTTCCTCGCCGCCACTCTCGCCTGCCTGCCCGATTTCACCGCCACCGAGCTGCGCCGCCCGCTGCATTTCGCCTTCACCCATGACGAGGAGGTGGGCTGCCTCGGCGCGCAACAGCTCGTCAGGGAGCTTCAGCACCGCGAGATCGCCCCCGCCATGGCGATCATCGGCGAGCCAACCGAGATGCGGATCATCGAGGGGCACAAGGGCTGCAACGAATACACCACCCGCTTCACCGGCACGCAGGGCCATGGCTCGGCGCCGGAGCTGGGCGTGAACGCTGCGGAATATGCCGCGCGGTTCGTGCACCACCTGCTGTCGCTGCGCGACGATCTGAGGGCGCGGGAGCCGTCGGAAAGCCGGTTCGATCCGCCCTGGAGCACGCTCAATATCGGCCAGATCCAGGCCGGCACGGCGCGCAACGTGCTGGCCGGATCGGCGGTCGTCGAATGGGAGACCCGGCCGGTCGTGGCCACCGATGCCGCCTTCATGCGCGACGCCGTGCGGATCTTCTGCGAGGAAGTTCTCCTGCCGGAGATGCGCCGCATCGCGCCCGATGCGTGTATCGAGACCGAGATCATCGGCGAGATCGCCGGGATGGTGCCAATGGCCGCGAACCCCGCGCGCGACCTCGTGGCGGCGCTGACCGGCGAGACGGAGGCCGAGCTTGTCGCCTTCGGCACCGAGGCGGGACTGTTTCAGGCGATGGGCCTGTCGGCGGTGATCTGCGGCCCCGGCTCCATCGCGCAAGCGCACCAGCCCGACGAGTTCCTCGAAGTACCGCAGCTCGCCCGCTGTCTCGACATGCTCTCGGGGCTGGCCCGCCGGTTGCAGAGCCGCTAGACCGGTCTCCTGATGCTGCGGATCTTTCCGATCTGGCTGCCAGGAGAGGAGAGAGCCTTGCGTCCGCCCCGTTGCCATATGCACAGGACATCCCGACCATGCCAGCGCCCGTAACCGGCCCCGTGCTCTTCCTGGACGAGATCCGGGACGGCCAGCTCCATCTCGCCGCGCTCTTTCTCGTGGAGGAAGGCCATCCTTGTCCGCCGATAGAGACCACGGACGGGGTCCACGCTCCCGAACCGCTGGCGGATTACGGCTCCGTCACGGCGCTGCGGGTGCGCTTCACCCTGCCCTGCGCACGGTCTGCGTCCTATCGCTGGAACGGCATCGACCACGACCTGGCCGGCCTGACGGGCGGCGATCTGCGGCTGGCCTATGTCTCCTGCAATGGCGAGGAGGTCGGCGATCTCGAACGCGCCGGCTCCGAGCGCAACATCATGTGGGCGCGGCTGAGCCACGAGCAGGACCGCGCGCCTTTCGCGCTGCTGCTGCATGGCGGCGACCAAGTCTATGCCGACGAGGTGACCAAGGGCCATCCGCTCAGCGAAGGCTGGCCGGAAAAGCTGCCCGTGGACCCGTCGCCCGAAGCGATGGCAGGGCTGCGGGCACATCTTCGGCTGGGCTTCATGGAGCGCTACAGGACGCTGTACAGCGCGCCCGAATTTGCCCGGCTGGCCGCGCGCGTGCCCTCGCTGATGCAATGGGACGATCACGATATCTGCGATGGCTGGGGCTCGCTGCCCGAGGAAACGCTGCAATCGCCCGTTGGGCGTGCCCTGTTCGAGACCGCGCGGGAGGCCTTTCTCGTATTCCAGCAGGCCGCGTGCGATGGCGACCTGCCAGCGCGGTTCACGGATCCGAAAGGGCAACATCTGGGCTGGTCGATCCAGAGCGAGGGGTTGCGCATTCTCGCGCCGGACCTGCGCTCCGAACGCACGCGCCACGCGATCATGGGCACGGGCAGCTGGGAGATGATGGAAGCGCAGGCAGAGATGCCCGCGCCGGGACGAACCCTGCTGATGTCCAGCGTACCGTTGCTCGGGCCGCGCCTGTCCATCCTCGAAAGCGTGATGCTGGCGATCCCCCGAATGCAGAAATACGAGGACGACCTGCGCGACCAGTGGCAGAGCCACGCCCATCGCGAAGAATGGATACGGATGCTCTCGCTTGTCTGCGGCATGGCCGAGGGCTCGGACCGGGATGTCACCGTGCTTTCAGGCGAGATCCACCTCGCCACGCGGGCGATGATGGATCTCGGTCCGCACGGAAAGTTGCACCAGCTCGTCGCCTCCGGCATCTCGCATCGCGCGCCGCCCCGGAGCTGGGCCTTGCTCCTCGGGCTTCTGGCGCGCGCGGGAGAAGACCCGCTGCCGGAGCACCCGATCCGGATCGCGCGCATCCCCGGACAGTCCGGGCGCTACGTGGCCGAGCGCAATTACCTCGTGCTGGAACGGGTGGGCAGCGCCTGGCAGGCGGTCTGGGAGTTCGAGACCAGCGGGCGCAGCGCGCCTCTGCCGCTCGACTAGGCTTCCGTGCCCGGGGTCTCGAGCTGCCGGCGCAACTCCCTGCGCAGCACCTTGCCGACCGAGTTACGTGGCAGGTCCGGGACGAAATGGATATGTTTCGGGATCTTGTAGTGGGTCAGGAAGCGGCGGCTATGGGCAAGGATGTCCTTGGCCGTAAGTGCCGCCGCCTCGGGCACGACGAAGAGGCAGACCGCCTCGCCGGTCTTCGTGTGCGGCATGCCGACCACAGCGCATTCGGCCACTTCCGGCATCTGGCTGATCACATTCTCGATCTCGTTCGGGGCCACGTTGAAGCCTGACACGACCACGAGATCCTTCTTGCGGTCGACGATCCGATAGGTCGCGTCCGCCGAGCGCACGACGACATCGCCGGATTTGAGCCAGCGATCCGGAGTCAGGGTCCGTTCGGTCTCTTCCCGGGCGTTCCAGTAGCCCTGCATGACCTGTGGGCCGCGCACCCAGAGCTCGCCGGGGTCCCCATCTGGCACATCGGCGCCGCTATCGTCGACCACGCGCAGCTCCGTCTCGGCGAAGGCGACACCGATCGAGCCCACGCGCTCCTGCCCGAGGATATTCCCGGTCACACCGGGAGAGGCTTCGGACATGCCATAGGATTCGCTGACAATACATCCGGTCAGCGCCTTCCACTTCGCCGCCGCGTCCTTGGTCAGCGCCGCACCGGCGGCCACGGTGATCTTCAGCTCCGAATAGTCCAGCCCGCGAAAGGCGTCGTGCCCCGTCAGCATGAGGAGCAACGCGTTGATCTGCAAGAAGCCATGCATCCGCTTTCCCCGCAGCGCCCGAACGAAGCCGTCGAGATCGCGCGGGTTGGGGATGAGCAAGGAATGGCAGCCCTTGCTCAGGAAGACGAGGTTATGCGCGGTGAAGGAGAAGATGTGATAGAGCGGCAGCGGCGCGACCCAGATGCTGCCCGGCGCGCCCACCGCCTCGCCGAGATGGGTCTGGACCTGGCCCATATTGGCCACGAGATTGCCATGGCTCAGGATCGCCGCCTTGGCCGGTCCGGTGGTCCCGGCGGTGTATTGGAGCACCGCGATATCCTCGCTGCCGCTGACGTGATCGGCACGCGGGGCGCGTTCCCCGCGCCGCAGCGCCTCCCGAAAGGAGACCTGCCGGGCAAAGCGATAGGGCGGCACCAGCTTCTTCACCCGCTTGACCACCGTGTTGATCAGGGTGCGGCGCAGCGGCGGATGCATGTCCCCGGCTTGCGTGACGATCACCAGCTCGACATCGGTTCCGGGCACGACCCCGGCCGCGACATGCGCCACATTGGCCAACACGACCAGCGCCTTCGCCCCGCTGTCGCGCAGCTGGTGCTCCAGCTCCGGCCCCGTGTAGAGCGGGTTCGTGTTCACGACGATTAAGCCGGCCCGCAGCGCGCCCAGCACGGCAATCGGGCTTTGCAGCAGGTTGGGCAGCTGGATCGCGATCCGATCCCCGGGCTCCAGCCCGGCCTGCCGCAGATAGGCGGCGAAATCAGCCGTCTTGCGCTCCAGGTCCGCGAAGCGCAGCTCGGCGCCGAGGGCCGAGAAGGCAATGCGCGGCCCGAACCGCCCGGTCGCGTGTTTCAACACGTCCGGCACGGAACGGAAACCATGCGGGTTCAGATCGGGCGTAATCTCGGTCAAGAGGTCGTCTCCCTCGGAGGGCTGGGGCGCGCTTCACCAAGCAAGACCGGGGCCAGCCTCGAGGAAAAAACGGTTGTCGCGAAATGCTCTGCGAACGCGGCAAATGTCAACGCGTTCCTGCGCCGTCGCTACGCTTCGCCCGAAGGCTCCGCAGGGGTGCCCGGCGGCTCGCCCCCCAGCGCTCGGCGCAGGCGCCGCGCCAGCCGGAACAGTGTTTCTGCGTCCTCGGCGCCAAGCGCATCGCGAATCCGGTCATCGACCGCGCACCAGACCGCCGATATCGCGTCCAGCTTCGCCAGCCCCTGCGGCGTCAGCTCCAGCACATTGCGTCGCCGCAGGGCCGGGTCCTGCCGACGGGTGATGAAGCCGGCCGCCAGAAGCCGGTCGGTCATCGTGCTCATGCCGGCTGGCGAAATGCCGACGGCAGCGGCAAGCTCGGTCTGGCTGACCGGCGCCATGTGCTTCATCGCCATCAACACCCGCGCCTGACGCGGATGAATGCCCAGAGGCGCCAGCAGCCGACGCTGCTCTTCCTCCACCAGACGGGCGGAATGCGCAATTCCGTGATGATCATGTTCTTTAGGTTGCATGGTAATTATTAATATATTAACGACCCATGGGAGCCAAGCAAAAACGCCTGGCCGACCAGGATCCCAAAGGCACATCCCCACACCCTGCCGAAGGACGACTTGATGAAACATCCCCATTGGAGCCGCGGCGCCCTGGCGCTCTTCCTCGCCTGTGCCGGCACCGCCTTCGCCGCCCCCTACCCGGTTCCCGATACCGGACAGACCGCGTGCTACGGCGCCACAAAGAAGATCCGCTGCCCGGCCCAGGGACAGGCCTTCTCCGGCCAGGACGCCCAGACCCGGGGCCGGCAGATGAGCTACACCGACAATGGAAACGGCACGGTAACAGACAATGTCACCGGCCTGATGTGGATGAAATCGCCTGACCTGAATGGCGACGGCAAGATCCGCGCCAATGACAAGCTGTCCTACAAAAAGGCCGTCTCCCTTGCCCGCACCGCCACGTTTGCCGGCCATGACGACTGGCGCCTGCCGACGATCAAGGAGCTCTACTCGCTAATGAATTTCAGCGGGATCGACCCGAGCGGCGTCAAGACCGCCAACAGCCGCCGCCTCTCCCCTTTCCTCGACGACACGGTGTTCGACTTCGCCTATGGCGACGTGAAATCCGGCGAGCGGTTCATCGACGCGCAGATGGCCTCGAGCGACCTCTATGTCGGCAAGACCAATCCCAACGAGCGGGCCGGCACGCTGTTCGGCGTCAACTTCGCCGATGGCCGGATCAAGGGCTACGGGCTGAAGCTGCATGGCCGCGACAAGACCTTTTATGTCATGCTGGTGCGCGGCCGGACGGGCTATGGCCGGAACGCCTTCTCCGACAATGGCAACGGCACCGTGACCGATGCCACCACCGGGCTGATGTGGAGCAAGGACGATTCCGTCAAACCGCTGAGCTGGCAGGAGGCGCTGGCCTGGGCTGATCAGGCGAATGCGCAGACCTATCTCGGCCATTCGGACTGGCGCCTACCCAATGTCAAGGAGCTACAGATCCTTGTGGATTACAAACGCTCCCCGTCGACCACGGGCAGCGCCGCGATCTCGCCGGTCTTCAAATCGACCGCGATCCGCAATGAGGCCGGCCAGACGGATTTCGGTGCCTACTGGTCCTCGACCACCCATGCCAATATGGGCCGCAAGCCGGGCATCGCCGCGGCCTATGTCAATTTCGGACGGGCGATGGGCTATATGCGCGGCCACTGGGTCGACGTGCATGGCGCTGGCGCTCAGCGTTCCGACCCGAAAGTCGGCAGTGCGGCCGACTATCCCGAGGGCCACGGTCCGCAAGGCGACGCCATCCGGGTGCGGAACTTCGCCCGCCTCGTGCGCGACGCAAGATGAGCAGGCATGCGCCGCCCGGCCTGTCCAGCGGCGCGCCGCTACCGGAACAATCTTGTTGCGACGCCCGAACTTCCGTTACGTTAGCGCCCAAGACAGGCGGCACGCAGAGCGAAACCGCCGACTGCGGTTGGTGTGTGGAATGGAGAGAGTAAAGATGAACCGGCGCATTTCAGGACTTGTCGTAACAGGCTGCATCGCCGCCGCCCCGGCCCTCACTCAGGAGGTCAGTTTCTCGACTGGCCCGGCGACCACCGTGATTGAGGGGCTGATCGAATGTGGTCGCGGCTCCCGCCCGAGCGCCGTCGGCGAGATCACCTCGGAGGATGGCACCCGTCGCATTCTCCCGGCCGAGACCCATTTCCAGACCGCCCCGAAGGCGGCCGATCTCTACAATGCCTGCGCCGGTTTCGAGCCCGCATCGCTGGCGGAGGTCGATCTCGACGGGCTCGAGAATTTCGATGCCGGCGGTTCCGAGGAATTCACGGCCCTGATCTTCGCCGACAACTATTTCGAGCTTTACGCGAACGGCACCCTGCTCGCCGTCGATGCCGTGCCCTTCACACCCTTCAACAGCAGCGTCATCCGCTTCCGGGCGGATCGCCCGGTGAGCCTCGCGGTGCTGGGCGTGGACTGGGAGGAAAACCTTGCCCTCGGCTCCGAGGCCGGACGCGGCTCGCCCTTTTCTCCGGGCGATGCCGGGATCGTCATGCAGATCCGGGACGCCGCTGGTGAAACAGTCGCCATCACCGATGCGAGCTGGCGTGCCCAGACCTTCTACACCAGCCCGATCACGGAACGCGCCTGCCTCGTGGCTGCGGGCCAGACCCGCGACAGCTCGGCCTGCAGCGCCAGCGCCGCCTCGGACGGGACCGGCTTCTCTGCCGCTTTCTGGGACATCCCCGAGGGTTGGATGCAGCCCGGATTCGACGACAGCGCCTGGCCCGCCGCCGTGACCTTTACCAACGAGACGGTCGGCGTGAACAACAAGCCCGCCTATACCAATTTCACCGAGATCTTCGACGCGCCCGGCGCGGATGCGCAATTCATCTGGTCCTCGAATCTCGTGCTCGACAACCTGGTGCTCCTGCGCAAGACCATCGACTGACCCCCCCCTCGTTTTCCCAGTGCAACCCCAATGACCTGAGTGGTATCCTCCATGTTCAACCCCCTGACACTTGCCGTCCTGACCGCAACCACGCTGGCCGCCGGCACAGCCCGGGCCGAAAATGTCGAGATCTACCTCACCGACATGCTGGACAATATCCAGGTCGGCTACTGCCTCGACATTGCGGGAGCCAAGGGTGCCTCGGCCGATCCCGCAGACGGGCTTCAGGGCCATACCTGCTACAGCCCCGGCGGCGAGCTTGGCGTCGACCAGATCTTCGAGACCGGGAAACTCGCCGATGGCATCCTCTATATGCCCGAATTCGACGTCTGCGCCCATGTCGCCTCGGCCGAAGCCGGGGCTGCCATCGCGCTGGCCGCCTGCGACGGCAGCGCGGCGCAAAGCTTCAGCTTCTCTGGCGAGGGCACGATCACACCGGCCTCCGCGTCGGATCTCTGCGTCACCGTCGGCGAGGACACCCGGTCCGGGCGCAGCGACGTAAACCAGATCAAGGCGCTCACGCTGGAAACCTGCGCGGCAGACAAGGCGGCCTACCAGAGCTGGAAGACGCGCAGCTCCGTCGAGTAACGCATTCGGATTATTGAAAAAGGCTGGCCGGGCCCGGACAGGTCCGGCGGCCTGCTCACGCGCTAGACATCCGTCGCGCGCTTGATGTCACCGGTATGCAGGACCGGAGACGCATCGAGATCCTCCGCGTCCAGCATCGCCGCAACGCGTTCGAGATTGGCCACCATCATCGCCTGTTCCCAATCCTCCAGCGCAGAGAAATTCCGCACGAAGCGCTGTTGCAGCGGGTCGGGCGCTTCGGCCAGTGTCTGGCGCCCCTTTGGCGTGATGTGGATATTGGTCTGCCGCCGGTCCAGCGCCGATTTCTCACGCAGCGCCATGCCGTCTCGCACCAGCTTGTCCACCAGCGACGTGACCGTTGCCTGCGAGACCCGCATCCGCTGCGCGATCTCCTTGGCGGTGACCTGACCGGTTTCGGCGATGATCTGCAGGGCGCGGAACTGCACCGCCGTGATCCCGGCAACCTGCTTGAGCTCGCGTCCGAACAGCTCCGTCGCGCGCAGAATGCGGCGCAGGGCAATAAGGCTGCTGTCGAGACGGTCCATGGCGCTCCCGGGTCCTAAGAATACCTAAGCATATTGAGGAGATCCCCGCGGTGCAATCTCGAGTTTACTTCGAAAAGTAAACCAAAACGGCCGCAAATAGCGACGGATTGTTAAGTAAATTTAACAAAAATGCGCAGTTTTCGGAGTTTTTTGCTTAGCCTGTTGAAATGATCGACCCAGTCATGTACTTCGCCAATCGAAGCAACAGGAGACTTTCGACCATGCAGCATCCCCGCGATCTCGTCCGCCCCTCCCTGCCCGCCCTGCGCAGACCACGGGCCGAAGACGGCGCCGCGATCTGGAAGCTCATTCGCGACTGCGCGCCGCTCGACGAGAACTCCATGTATTGCAACCTGCTCCAATGCGATCACTTCGCAGAGACCTGCGTGCTCGCGGAGCTCGATGGTGAGGCCGTCGGTTGGGTCTCGGCCTATGTGATGCCGAACGATCCCGAGACGCTCTTCGTCTGGCAGGTCGCCGTCTCCGAAACGATGCGCGGCGCCGGGCTCGGCGCGCTGATGCTGCAGGCCATCCTCGGCCGCGCGGCCTGTGACGGGGTGCGCCGGCTGCAGACCACGATCACCTGCGAGAACGAGGCCTCCTGGGCGCTCTTCCGCAAATTCGCGCGACTGCAGGACACAACGCTCAACGTACAGCCCTATTTCACCCAGGCGCTGCATTTCGAGAACCGTCAAAAGACGGAAAACCTCGTCACCATCCCGCTGGCGCAGCGCATGGCCAGGGCCGCCTGATGTGGCGCCCGGCCGCCCTCACCTCCCCCATTCCCGAATTTGAAAGAATTTCCATGACCCTGACATCCGCCACCGTCTCGCCGTTCAAACGACGTGAATCCGAAGCGCGCAGCTATTGCCGCGGCTTTGACGCCGTCTTCACCACCGCGCGCGGCTCCGAGCTCACCGATGACACGGGCCGCCGCTATGTCGACTTCCTCGCCGGTTGCTCCTCGCTGAATTACGGCCATAACGACCCGGACATGAAAGCCGCGCTGATGGACCATCTGGAAGCGGACGGCATCACCCACGGGCTCGACATGCATACCGACGCCAAGGGGGCTTTTATCGACGCCTTCGAGACCCATATCCTCGCGCCGCGCGGCATGCCCCACAAGCTGATGTTCACCGGCCCGACCGGCGCCAATGCCGTCGAGGCAGCACTCAAGCTGGCGCGCAAATCGACCGGCCGGCAGAATGTCATCGCCTTCACCAACGGCTTCCACGGCGTGACCCAGGGCGCTCTCGCCGCCACTGGCAACAGCTACCATCGTGGTGGCGCGGGCACGACGCTGAACAACGTCACTCGCCTGCCCTATGACGGTTATATGGGCGACGCTTTCGACACCGCGGACCTGCTTGAGGCGATGCTGGAGGACCGCTCCTCCGGACTCGACGCCCCGGCGGCGATCCTGCTGGAAGCGGTGCAGGGCGAAGGCGGGTTGAACGCCGCGCGTCCCGAGTGGCTGCGGCGCGTGGCCGAACTGGCCCGCGCGCATGGTGCCCTGCTCATCGTCGACGATATTCAGGCCGGCTGCGGTCGCACGGGCGGTTTCTTTTCCTTCGACGGGATGGGGATCAAGCCGGATATCGTGACGCTCGCCAAGTCGATCTCCGGTTATGGCCTGCCGATGGCGCTGGTGCTGGTGCGGCCTGACCATGACGTGATGGGCCCCGCCGAGCATAACGGCACCTTCCGTGGCAACACCCATGCCTTCGTCACCGCGCGGGTGGCGATCGAGAAATTCTGGGCCGATGACGCGCTGGAGCAGGATGCGATCCGTCGCGCCGGGCTGATCGAAGACGGGCTGCAAAACATCGCCGACATGGTCCCCGGCGCACGGCTGAAGGGGCGCGGCATGATGCGCGGCGTCGATGTCGGATCGGGCGAGCTTGCCGGCGAGATCTGCGCCCGCGCCTTCCAGAAAGGCCTGATCATCGAGACCGCAGGGCCGCGCGACGAGGTCGTCAAGATCCTCGCCCCGCTGACCACGCCGGATGCACTGCTGCGCAAGGGGCTCAACATCCTTGTCGATGCCGCGCGCGACGCGACGAGCAATATGCGGATCGCTGCGGAGTAACGGATATGATTATCAGGGATTTCAACGAGATCATCGAGAGCGAGCGGGACCGCGTCGTCTCGGATGCAAAATGGACCAGCGTGCGGATGCTGCTGGCAAGCGACGGGATGGGGTTTTCCTTCCACGTCACCTTCCTCGAAGCTGGCTCCGAGCATGAGTTCGAATACAAGAATCATTTCGAGAGCGTCTATTGCATGCAAGGGACCGGCTCGATCACGGATCTGGCCACCGGCGAGACCCACCCCATCAAGGCTGGCGTGATGTATGCGCTCGACAAGCATGACCGCCATATCCTGCGCGCGGAGGAGGAGCTGGTTATGGCCTGCTGTTTCAATCCGCCGGTGACCGGCACCGAGGTGCACCAGGCAGACGGTTCCTACGCCGCGCCTGAGCAAAAACCGGAGCTGGAAGAGGCCTGATCCATGACACATACGGTCGAAAAGATCGGCGGGACGTCCATGTCCCGCCTCGATGAGCTGCGCGAGACGCTCTTTCTCGAACATGGCACCCCGCGCTACGGGCGCATCTTCGTGGTCTCGGCCTTTGGCGGCATCACGAACCTTCTGCTGGAGCACAAGAAGACCGGCGAGTCCGGTGTCTATGCCCATTTCGCCAATGCCGATGACGACCATGGCTGGCATGACGCACTGACGCGGACCGGTGCGGCGATGGTCGCCGCGCATGAGGCGATCCTCGATGCGCCCGGCGATATCGAGCGCGCCACCGGTTTCGTGCAGGAGCGGATCGAGGGCGCCCGGAACTGCCTGATCGACTTGCAGCGTCTCTGCTCCTACGGGCATTTCCGGCTCAACGCGCATCTGCTTCAGATCCGCGAGTTGCTCTCCGGGCTGGGCGAAGCGCATTCGGCGCTGGTCGCCACGCTGATGCTGCAGCGCGCCGGGGTGAATGCGCGGCTTGTGGATCTTTCGGGCTGGCGCGACGATGCCGAACTGTCGCTGGAAGAGCGGATCAATGTCGCGATGGAAGGCGTTGACCCGGAACAGGAAATGCCCATCGTCACAGGCTATGCCCAGTGCAGCGAAGGCTTGATGCGCGAATTCGATCGCGGCTATTCCGAGGTCACCTTCTCGAAGCTGGCCGCGCTGTCCGGCGCGCGCGAGGCGATCATCCACAAGGAGTTCCACCTCTCCTCTGCCGACCCGAACCTGGTCGGCGCGGCGGCTGTGCGCAAGCTCGGGCACACCAATTACGACGTGGCCGACCAGATGGCCAATCTCGGCATGGAGGCGATCCACCCCTCCGCCGCCAAGACCCTGCGCCAGGCCGGCGTGCCGTTGCGCGTCGCCAACGCGTTCGAGCCGGAGGATGCCGGCACCATCATCGACGACCAGCCCGCCGAGAATGCGGCGGTCGAGATCGTGACCGGGCTGGACATCATCGCGCTGGAGCTGTTCGAGCCGGATATGGTCGGGGTGAAAGGCTATGACGCGGCGATCCTCGACGCGCTCACGCGCCACACTGTGCGCATCGTCTCGAAGCTTTCGAATGCGAACACGATCACCCACTATGTCGACGCTTCGCTCAAGTCGATCCGCCGGGTGGAGAGCGATCTTGCCGCGCTCTATCCGCAAGCCGAAATCTCGGTGCGCAAGCTGGCCCTCGTCTCGGTTGTCGGCCGGGACCTGAACGGGCTTCAGGTGCTGTCGCGCGGCTTGCAGGCCCTCGAGGCGGCCGAGATCGCCCCCCACGGCGCCTGCCAGGGCCCGCGCAATGTCGACACGCAGTTCATCCTCGACCGGACCGATCGCTCGGAGGCCATCCGCAGCCTGCACGCGGCCTTCGTCGAGGCGCAGGACGCGGGCTTCGCGCTGGTCGCCTGAACGCCGAACGCCGGCAAAAGACAAAAAAAATGCGCGCCCTCCTTTCCGGAGGGCGCGCATTTTTCGGTGCGGAAGCTCCCAGTCCCTACCCGTCCTCGGGCTCCGATATCAGCACATCACGCTCCGCCATCAACCCCTTCACGATGGCCACGCACATCAGCAGCAGCACGAGGCTGAAGGGCAGCCCGGTCGAGATCACCATCGCCTGCAGCGCCGACAACCCGCCGCCAAGCAGCAGCACGATCGCCACCGCGCCCTCGAAAGTACACCAGAAAACCCGCTGGCCCACCGGCGCGTCGACCTTGCCGCCAGCGGTGATCGTGTCGATCACCAAGCTGCCGGAATCCGACGAAGTTACGAAGAAGACGATCACCAGCACGATCCCGAGGGTCGAGGTGATTGCGGAGAGCGGCAGACCTTCCAGCATCGCGAAGAGCGAGATGGGCGGGTTGTAGCTGTCGATCACCTGCGCCTTGACCGCGCTGCCCGCCGGGTCTGACAGGACCTGATCGATTGCCGCGCCGCCGAAAACCGCCATCCAGAGCACGCAGACGAGGCTGGGGATGATCAGCACGCAGATCACGAATTCGCGCACCGTGCGGCCACGGCTGACCCGGGCGATGAACATGCCGACAAAGGGCGACCAACTCACCCACCACGCCCAGTAGAAGGAGGTCCAACCATCGAGGAAGCCGATATCCTCGCGCCCGACCGGGTTCGAGAGCGCGAAGATCTCGCGCGCATAGGTGCTCAGCCCGGCGAAGAAATCGGCGAGGATCACCCCTGTAGGTCCGACCAGCAGCACGAAGAGCAGCAGCAGCGCGGCCAGCACCATGTTGATCTCGGAGAGCACCTTCACGCCGCCATCAAGGCCACGCAGCACCGAGACCAGCGCCACGGCTGTGATGACGGTGATCAGGATGACCTGGACATTGATGCTGTTGGGAAGACCGAAGACATGCTCCAGCCCGGCATTGGCCTGCTGCGCGCCGAAGCCCAGAGAGGTCGCAAGGCCGAACAGCGTGGCGAAGACCGCGAGCGTGTCGATGATATGGCCGGTCCAGCCCCAGACGCGCTCGCCGAAGATCGGGTAGAAGGCGGAGCGGATGGTCAGGGGCAGGCCCTTGTTGAAGCTGAACAGCGCCAGCGCCAGCGCCACCACCGCGTAGATCGCCCAGGGGTGCAGGCCCCAGTGATAGATCGTCGCCGCGAGCCCCATGCGCTTGGCCGCCTCGACATTCTCCGGGATGATCGTACCATCCTCGGCGAAGGGAGACGGCACCCCGAGCGGCTCGGAGATGGCCATGTGATAGACCGGCTCGAGCACGCCGAAGAACATCAGGCCGATCCCCATACCGGCGGCAAACAGCATCGCGAACCAGCCAATATAGGTGTAGTCCGGCACCGCGTCCTTGCCGCCAAGCCGCACGCTGCCCCAGGGGCTGACGACCAGAAACAGGCAGAAGACGACAAAGAAATTGGCAGAGATGAGGAAGAACCAGTCGAAGGTGCTGGTCAACCAGGGTCGGAGCGCCCCGAAGGCGGCGGCGGCCTGCTCCTGGAAAACCAGCGCATAGAAGACGAAGGCGACGATGGTCAGCCCCGAGATCAGGAAGACCGGGTTGTGGACGTCGAAGCCGAAGGGCCCGAGCGAGCCTTCGACATTGTCCTGACCGATTTCGAAATCGGTCTCGATGATCTCCGTTTGGCCTTCCGGGTCGGGAATGCCCTGGTCTGTGGGGGCGTCGCTCATGCCTGATCTCCAGGTTGTTTGTGGTTCAGTTGCGTACGACCATCACGGTGGCCTTGGCGAGTTTGGCAATGGTACCGCCATCGGAGG
The DNA here is from genome assembly GCF_033101155.1 of Tropicimonas sp. TH_r6. NCBI lineage: Bacteria > Pseudomonadati > Pseudomonadota > Alphaproteobacteria > Rhodobacterales > Roseobacteraceae > Tropicimonas > Tropicimonas sp. TH_r6. The sequence continues at coordinate 38,887 of NZ_JAWMPX010000032.1, read as the reverse complement.
GCAGAAGGTGATCCAGCACATTCGGGACATGCGCCTCCATCACGATGAGATCCGCCTCAAGCTCTTCCGTCGCGCGCAGCAAGCACGCGTCAAGCTCGACCCTCGGGTCATGGCTGATGATCGTATGATACCCGGTCGAAATTCCCGACCGGACAGCCTGGGCGGCGGCGAATTCCGCCAGGTTGCGCGTGTATTCCTCGGGCGTGTGACCGGTCGGGCCGGGGGCCGTGCCGGTCACCCCGGCATAGATGACCGGTATATCGAAATGGCGGGCAAGCTCGGCGGCACAGTCGAGCGACCGGCTCAGTTTGGCCTGATGGGCCAGGTCGACCGGAACCATGATCTTCGAGAACATCTTTTCCCCCTCGTGCTATGAGGCGCAGGCGCAAGACGCCTGTTGGCCGGCAGAAGCGCCCGACCGATTCAAGCCTAACAGCTTTGACGCGAAAAGCAAAAATACGACATGCACCCCGCCCCGGCTGCCCCGGCTTCCCCGCCCTGACCTGCTCTGCGTCGCGTCAGCTAACCGGCGGGTCCCGGACCCGGCCTGCGCCCCCCGTCTAGAAACGCGACGGGAATGCCCGGATATCCGCAAGGTTGAGCTCCCGGCTCGCGCGGCCGAAAAATCCCCGGCCAGCCCACCGCACACCTGCCGGGCCATTGATGCCCACCGCCCGTTCAGGGCCCGCAGCACCGGCGCCAGGTTCGTCAACGCGACGCATTCCGCCCGCCCCCGCCTTCCCTATACTCGCGTTCCGAAACGCATGGGCGCCCATTGTCGCCGGACCGCCCCCCTGCATATCGAGACGCCGCAGATCGGCGGCACCGGCTGAGGAACCGCACTCATGAGCAAGACCTATCGCATCGCCGCCATCCCGGGGGACGGCATCGGCAAGGAAGTCCTCCCCGTCGGGCAAAAGGTCATCGACCTGATCGCACCACGCCATGGCTTCAGCGTCGACTGGACCGGGTTCGACTGGTCCTGCGAGAGATATCACCAGACCGGACGCATGATGCCCGAGGACGGAATCGAGCAGATGAAGGCCTTCGACGCCATCTATCTGGGCGCGGTCGGCTATCCCGGCGTGCCGGATCACGTCTCTCTTTGGGGTCTGTTGATCCCGCTGCGCCGCGAGCTTGACCAATATGCCAATATCCGCCCCGTCCGCCTGTTGCGCGGGATCACGCCGCCGCTGGCGGGACGCGGCCCGGAGGATATCGACTTCATCGTCGTGCGGGAGAATGTCGAGGGCGAGTATTCCGAGATCGGCGGGCGGGTCTATCGCGGCACGGATCAGGAGGCCGCGGTGCAGGAGACCATCTTTACCCGCCGCGGTTGCGACCGGATCATGGACTATGCTTTCGAGCTGGCCTCGAAACGCGCGGCGAAACAGGTGACCTCGGCAACGAAATCCAACGGCATCATCCACACCATGCCCTTCTGGGACGAGCGCTTCGCCGCCGCCGCCGCGCGCCATGCCGGCATCGAGACCAACCAGTTCCATATCGACATCCTGACCGCGCATTTCGTGCTGCATCCGGACTGGTTCGACGTGGTCGTGGCCTCCAACCTCTTCGGCGATATCCTCTCCGATCTCGGCCCCGCCATCGCTGGCTCCATCGGCATCGCGCCTTCGGCCAATATCAACCCCGAGGGCACCTACCCCTCCATGTTCGAACCGGTCCATGGCTCGGCGCCCGATATCGCCGGCACCGGCGTGGCCAACCCGGTTGCCGCCGTCTGGAGCGCCGCGATGATGCTGGAGCACCTGGGCCAGCCGGAGGCCGCCATCGAGATCGAGCGCGCCATCGAGGTCTCGCTGGAACGGGAGGAGACCAGGACACGCGATCTGGGAGGCACCGCCGACACGGCGGCTTCCGAGGCTGCGATCCTTTCCGCGCTGACCTGAGAACGGGCCCGGCACCGCCGAACGGGCAGAACAACGCTGCGGCGCAGCGCCATGCGGCGTGTTGCGCCCTTCGCTTTCCGGTCCGAACGATGAATGATAGGCCCAAGCAAGCATACGAACCAAAAATGAGCGCCCATGCCCTATGACATCCTGACCCTTCGTCGATTTCTCCTGCAGGAATACCGGACACACGGGGTCGAGAAGGACCTCGTCTTCCTGCTGGAAGATATCGCCACCGCCTGTCGCGAGATCTCCTTCGCGACCCGCAACGGGGCGTTTTCCGGCCAGCTGGGCGCGACGGACTCCACCAATGTCCAGGGCGAGACGCAGAAGCAGCTCGATGTCTTCGCCAATGACCAGTTCATCAGCCATATCCGGAACTGTAGCCGCGTCGTCGCGCTGGTCTCCGAGGAGCTCGACGAGGTCATCTGGCTCAAGCGCACCGCAACGGCCGGCGATTACATCGTCTATTTCGACCCGCTGGACGGCTCCTCCAATCTCGACGTGAACCTGTCGGTCGGCTCGATCTTCTCCATCGCGCATCTGCCCGGACGGGTTCAGGTCGGCGACGACAAGGCGCTGCTGCGCGCCGGAACAGATCAGGTCTGCGCGGGCTACTCGATCTATGGCCCCGCCACATCGCTGGTGATCACGCTTGGCAATGGCGTGCATGAGTTTGCCAACCACCTCGGCACCGGCGAGTTCCGCGTCGTCTCGGCCAATATGCACGTGCCCGAGGACAGCAACGAATTCGCCATCAACTGCTCGCGCTATGCCGATTGGGATACGCCGGTGCGCACCTATGTCGAGGAATGCATCGCCGGGACAGAGGGTCCGCGCGGCAAGCGGTTCAACATGCGCTGGACCGGCTCGATGGTGGTCGATATCCACCGGATCCTGACCCGCGGCGGGGTGTTTCTTTACCCGGATGACCGGGACAACCGCGACAAGGGCGGCAAGCTGCGGCTGATGTATGAGGCCAACCCGATGGGCTTCCTGATCGAACAGGCCGGCGGGCTCGCTTCGACCGGGCGCGGACGGATCCTGGAAATCCCGCCGACATCGGTCCACCAGCGGGCCTCCGTCATCCTTGGCTCGAAAAACGAGGTCGAGCGGATCGAGGCGCATTACCGGGACTTCGACGCGGCGGGCGGTATCGAGGCCGAAAAGAAAGCCGCGGAAGCGGAGGCGAGCTAACCCTCGCCCGGCGGCGCCTTGGTAAATTCCGCCACCAGGCGCCGCAACCCGTCATCCTTCAACCGCAGGAGCGCCCCTTCAGGCGAGACCCAGAGGCGGCTGCGATGGCTTTCCTCCCAGTCGCGCATTTCGAGCTGCCGCGTGACCTTCATCGGATAGAGCGCGACGCGGCAGGTCGCGCCCCATTTCGCGATCTCGAAATGCCCGATGGGATCCGGCCCGATCTCGCCGAAAATCCCGGCCTCCTCCTCGGCCTCTTTTCCAGCCGAGGCGCGGGCGCTGTATCCAGGTTCGTGAATCCCCTTCGGCACGACCCAGTGATTGCGCTTGCTCGACCCGATCAGCAGGATCTCGATCCCATCCGCGCCCGGACGATAGGGCAGCACCGCCGACTGGCTGTAGTAATAGGCAGGCCGGTCGCGCCATTCGCGCTCAGTCGGACCATCGAAGGGGAATTTCTCCGGCAGGTCTTCCGGGCGAACGGTCTCCAGCAGTCGCGCGGAGCCCCTCGTCAGATCCGAAATGGCGTCCGGAAGCGCGAGGCGGAAGAGGCTTCCCGTTCCGGCCTCGGGCGCGCGTCTGCCAAACAGGGTCGCCAGAAGCGCGCGCATCGCCTTGCCATCCAACACCAGCATCACGCGGTCATCCTCGGTCGCACAGCCGCCCAGCAGGCCGGCAACGTCTTTCGCTGATCCCTTTCCGAGACTGGCCGCGCGCTCCAGCCCCCGCGCCCCGAGCCCGGCCGCCTTGAGCGCCTTTTGCGCCGTAACGAATGCGCGTTCCGAGGGCGCCGCGATGACCCGGCCGGGGAGATGCCCCTGCCCCGCGAGCCAGGTGCCGATGCGCTGCGCCTGACGCTTGCCGCCATCGCGCAGCGGGCGCGCGCGCTGCGGCCCATGCCAGTTCCGCACGCCCTTGCCGGACTGCAACAGCAGCAATTCCCGTGTCACGGTCCTATCTCCCGTTCAGGCGCATAAGAAGCGCTGTTCCATAAGACCTACCGCACGGGACCACACCCGACCATGGGGTCCTTGCTGGCACCGGTCGACACAGGCGCGTGCACCGGGAGGCGCGGACCGGTGCGGCGCACGCGACGCTCATCTCGCCCGAAACACGATTCGACATTGCGAGCCACCCGCCGCTCTGCCACCCTTGCCACACCGGGCGGCAAAAACTGTCATGAAACTGTCCCCTTGCCGCTCCATAACCATGTGAAACCGCCCATGACCCGCTTTCTCGACACCATTCGCCCAACCGTCCGGGCCGTGATCTTGCGGCAGGGAAAGCTCCTGGTGCAGGTGAAACAGAAACCCGGCATGCCCGTCACCCTGACGCTGCCGGGGGGCAAGCAGGAGCCGGGAGAGACGATGCAGGACGCCGTGACACGGGAATGCTTCGAGGAGGTTGGCGCCGAGGTCACGGTCGGACCGCTGCTGCACGTGGCCGAGGTCTTCAAACCGAAGGGAGAGGGCGTGAGCCACCGGGTCGAGATGCTCTTCGCCTGCGAGATCCCAGCCGATTACACCGCGCGCCTCGGCCCCCACCCCGACCGGTCGCAGATCGACACGATCTGGGCCTGTCCCACCGAGGAGGCCGGCCACTTCCGCCCCGCCTTCGCCCCGCACCTGACCGACCCGGACACGCCGCTCTACCTGGGGGTCTTCGATGGCTAAACTGCCGCGGGCGATCGAGGAGAACCTGCATTTCCTCTGCGCCGAGCTTGACGGGCAACTGGCCGGCCTTCAGGATTATTTCGAGGCGCCCGAGACCGGCACCGCGCAGAAGGTGATCCTGCGCGCGGGCTACACGGACAACCTGCGCGCGCGCGTGTTAGCCGCCAGCCGGCGGGGGCTTTCGGGAAAGAAGCTTGGCAATGGACAGCGGCTCGTGCTGCAGAGCGCGGACATGGCCGGGCGCAATCTCGACCTGATCGGCCGGCTGGCGCGGCGCAGCCTGCTCCATGCCGAGGATGTCCGGATCAAGGAGTTGCTGCGCCCCGACGCCTATCCCAAGGTTATCAAGCAGGTGCGCTCCGGCGTCTCCCTTGTCATGCCCGCGATCCGGGCCAGCGAGAGCGGACAGGCGATCCGGATCGGCCAGACCAAGGCCAAGCTGGACGATCTCTATGACCGCCTCTTCCAGACCTATACGCGCGACATGCGCAAATCCAAGCACACCGAAGACCTCGCCAACTGCCTGCTGGCCGCCAATGAAATCCGCCGCATGGGCGACGCGCTGCAGGGCGTGAGCGAGGCGCTGCTCTCGGCCAGCATCGGCCAGCCGGTGCAGTTCGAGCGCTATTTCACCCTGCGCAGCGTGCTCTCGGGCACGGATGTGCTGGAAGAGGATCTCGAACTGGAGCCAATGGCCGAGACCCGCTCCGGCAGCGCCATCTCGGCGGTACGCGCGCGCGACAGCGAGGAGGGTGCGGTGGATGCAGTCTTCAAGGATGGCGCGCTGGAGAAGGTCCGCGAAGAACGGGCCGGTGTGAAGAACTGGCACTCGGTCTATCCCGGCCTCGCGCCGAAGATCCTCTCCTACAAGAAGCGCGGCCAATCCGCGGCGTTGCTGATCGAACACCTGCCCGGCCACACATTCGAACATATCCTGCTCAACGAAGGCGATGCGCTGCTGCGCGACGCGCAGAAGGCGCTCAGCAAGACCCTGCGCGACATCTGGAAGAGCACGCGCACCGAGGATCCCGCCGAGATGGCCTCGATGCGTCAGCTCGCGCGGCGGATGGCGGATGTGCGTCGCATCCATCCGGAGTTCGGCCCCGGCAAGACGCGGATAGGCGGGCTGGAGATCGACGGTTTCGACAAGCTCGTCGCCCGGGCGGGCGCCCGAGAGGCCGCCCTGCCCGCTCCCTACTCGGTCCATATCCACGGCGATTTCAACCTCGACAACGTGATCTACGATCCGGTTGAAAAGCGCATCCGCTTCATCGACCTGCACCGCTCGCGCTACATGGACTACGTGCAGGATATCTCCGTCTTCATGGTGTCGACCTACCGCCTCCAGGTGCAGGATGGCCCCGTTCGGCAGCGCATCGCCGACCTGGCCTGCGATATTCACGCCATGGCGGCGAAATTCGCCCGTGCGCAGAAGGACGGAACCTTCGAATACCGCCTGTCGCTGGGGCTGGCCCGCTCCTTCGCCAGCTCGACGCGCTTCATCCATGACAAGGCGCATGCGCGACGCATGTTCCTGCGCGCCCGGTTCCTGCTCGAAACGGCGCTGGCCTGTCCGCCGGGGCGGGAGACGCGTTTCAAATTGCCCATCAGGGAGTTGTTCAGTGACTGAACCGAAGATCGGGGTCGTGGGGATCCCGGGGAAGTGGTCGACCGAGGCGCTGGCCGATGCCATCGAGGCGCGCACCGGCTTCCGGCTGGTGATCGATATGGGCCGCGTGGTGATGGACCTCGCCAGCGGCGTTTTGCTCTACGAGGGCACGGACCTGACCACGCTGGACGGGCTGGTGATCAAGAAGATCTCCGAGACCTATTCTCCGCATGTGTTGGACCGGCTGGAGATGCTGCGTCTGGCCGAGGCGAAAGGTGTGAAGGTCTTCTCCCGCCCCGAAGCGGTGCTGCGGCTGATCGACCGGCTGGCCTGCACGGTCTCGCTCGCCGCCGCTGGCATCCCGATGCCACAGACGCGGGTCACGGAGGACAAGGAAGCCGCGCTACAGGCCGCGCAGGATTTCGGCACCGCCGTCTTCAAGCCGCTCTACTCGACCAAGGCGCGCGGCATGACGCTGATCGCGGGTGATGATCCCGCCGCGCCAGCACAGATCGCCAGTTTCGCGGCCGAGCACCCGGTCATGTATATCCAGCAGAAGATCGACCTCTCCGGGCAGGATCTCGGCATGGTCTTTCTCAGCGGCAACTACATGTGCACCTATGCCCGCGTCTCGCAGAGTGACACCTGGAACACGACCATCCATTCGGGCGGAAAATATGCCGGTTTCGAACCGGAGCCGGAGCTGATCGATATGGCGCGCCGCGCGCAGGCGCCGTTCGGATTGGACTTCACCACCGTTGATGTCGCCCTGACCGGAGATGGGCCGATCGTCTTCGAGGTCTCTGCCTTTGGTGGCTTCCGGGGCGTGAAGGAGGGCTGCGGACTAGACGCCGCCGCCGCGCTGACCGAGCATGTGATCAAGCGGGTCGCCCCATGAGCCTGACCTGCGTGAAAGACGCCCTGAAGAAGCTTGATTTCTCTACTCTTTCCACGATCAAGCCGCTCTACCTCCAAGTCGGCCCTCTACGAGCGCGGATCGATTGCCTGGACCCACTGCGCGCCGAGCTGGAGACCTATTTCGAGGATGCCTTGGCTGGTCCCGGCCCCGTGGACAGCCATGTCGAGGTGCTGGACGGTCAGGCGCTCACCCCCGCGCCTGACTGGATCGACTGGGCGCGCGAGCCGGGCAAGACCGGCCGCAAGGACGCGATCTTCGACCTCGCGGACGGGCGGCTCGTGCACAAGGTCCGCACCGGCGTCACCTTCCTGCAATCGCCCGAGCGCGCCGTCGCCTTTGGCCCCTGCGCGACGCATCCCAACCAGGTTATCAATTTCGTCAACACGCAGTTCCTCAATATCTGTCAGCGTGGAGGCTGGCAGATCTGCCACGCGGCTGCGTTGACGAATGGCAGCACCGGGCTGGCCATTGCCGGGCTCTCGGGGGGCGGGAAATCGACCGCCGTGCTGCGAATGATGGAGCTGGACGGCACGGCGTATGTCTCCAATGACCGGCTGCTGCTGCGCGCCGGCCAGCCGCCCACAGCGCTTGGCATCCCGAAACTGCCGCGCATCAACCCCGGTACGATCCTGCACAATCCGCGGCTTGCGCCGATGCTGGGCGAGGCCCGCCGCGCCGAACTGGCCGCTCTGCCGCAAGATGCGCTTTGGAAACTGGAGGAGAAGCATGACCTCTCCATTTCCCGCATCTATGGCCCAGGTCGCGTGCAGTTCGAGACCGGACTGACCCATTTTTGGGTCCTCAACTGGTCCCGCGACAGCGAAGCTCCCACCAAGCTGCGCCGTGTGGAAATCGCCACCCGCCCGGACCTTCTCGGCGCGATCATGAAAAGCCCCGGCCCCTTCTACCGCAAATCCGATGGGAGTTTCCTGACCGACAGCGAGCACCCGGAACCGGCGGGTTACCTTGCCGCGCTTGTCGGCATCGAGATCTTCGAGGTGAGCGGCGGAATCGATTTCGGCGCGCTTTTCGCCGAAGGCCAGGCACTGTTCGGGGGCTGAGGATGGCGCATCATATCGCCCTGATCCGCCACGGCGCCTATCACCAACGCGCGAATGTCCCGAGCGCGCTTCAGCCCTTTCCGCTGACGAAGGGCGGCAAGACACAGGCACGTGCCTGTGGCGCCGAGATCGCGAAGATCCTCCGGGAAACCGGACTGGAGCTTGACCCTGTCCTATATTCCTCCTGCCAGCTCCGCGCCTGGCAGACAGCTAAAATAGCACGTGAAGTTCTTTCCGAAACCGGCTGTAAAATAACAAAAATTACCCAGAAACCAGCACTCTCCGAACGCGCCCTCGGCAGTGCCGCCAACCTGAGCGTGGCCGAGATCGAGGCTGTACTCACAGAGGATCCGCGCTTCGAGACACCGCCCGCGGGCTGGAAGTCCGACAGCGACTATTGCTTGCCCCTGCAAGGCGCAGAGAGCCTGATGCAAGCCGGTGCCCGGGTCGCGGAGCAGCTGCGCGGCATCGCCGAGACCGGGCGGGATGGCTGGCTGACCCTCGTCTTTGGTCATGGCGCGTCCTTCCGTCATGCCGCCCATCATCTCGGCCTGCTCGCCCGCGAGGAAATTGCACGGCTGAGCATGTATCACGCCCGGCCGTTACGCCTCTGTTACACGGACGACGGAAAATGGACCCGGTCGGGCGGGGCGTGGAAACAGCGCCGCCGCGACGAGACCGCCATGGACTAACAGCGAGCAAGGGCAACGTGACCACGCTTTCAAACTGGACCTCAACCGCCCCTCTGCCCCTGACATGCACCGATCCGACGGGTCCGCGCGAGATCGAGCCCTGGCCGGTCGCAGCCCTCCATTCCGGCGCCGGCACCGCCGCAGCGCTTGGCGATGTGATCGCCAGCCTGAAATCTGCTCGCGCCCATGGCCCCTGGCAATGGCCAGAGCGCCCGGTCGTCTTTCTCTCCGACACTCATGCCGATTTCGAGAGCTTCCTGCGCTCGCTCGCCACCGCCGGCGCGATCCATCGGCACGGGTCCGGCCCCCGCGATTTCCGCCTGACAGGTTTTGGCGAACGCGCACAGATCGTCATCGGCGGCGACTGCCTCGACAAGGGGCCGAGCAATCTCGACATGCTCGACGCGCTGGCAGCCTTGCTGGCGCTGAAGCCCGACACGCATCTTCTGGCTGGCAACCACGACCTGCGCCTGCGCCTCGCCATTCTCGGCATGACCGGCCCGCGCGGCCCCCTGACCGAGCATCTCTTCCTGCGCATGGGCCGCAAGCTCCTGCCGCTTCTGCGCGAGATCTGGGAGCGCGACTTGGCGGGCGGACCGGGCCTTGCCGGCATCCCCGACAACGCCGCCTGCCGCCGCCTCCTGATCCCCGGCGAGGACTGGTTCGAGACATTTCCCAGAGAGGCCGGCCGCTATCTCGCACCGTCTGCCATCGCCAAGGAAATCCGACGCCTGCGCGAGAAACGCCGCAGTTTCGAGGCTGATCTGGAGGCTGCCGGGCTGGCCCTTCGGCACGTCGTCGCAGCCGGGATTCGCTGCCGCAAGCTCTTCCTCGAACCGGAGGGCGAATATGGCTGGTTCTATGCCCGCATGGAGGCCGCCTGCCGCATCGGCTCGCTGCTCTTCGTTCATGCCGGGATCGATGACGAGATTTGCACACTGCTGGCACGCGAGGGTGTGGCAGCGGTCAATGCTCGCTATCGGCACGAGGAACAGGCCCATCCGCTCGGCTTCTATTTTGGCTCCGTGGCCAATCTCGCGCGCACCAAGTATCGCGAGAGCGACCGCCCGCTCAGCCCTGCCGGCGTGGCGGCCCTGCATGGGATCGGGGTGAAAATGGTCGTGCATGGCCATGTCAACAACCATGCGGGCCAGCGCCTGCTCGCCCGCGGTGGCCTGCTGCATCTTCAGGGTGATGTCACGCTCGACCGCGCTTCCCGCCTCCGCGAGGGCTTGCGGGGGATCGGCGCGGGTGCGACGCTGGTGCTGCCGAGCGGGGACGTGCTCGGGCTCAGCTCGGATTACCCGCGCGCCAAGCATTTCAACCCGGCCGGACGGCCCTGGGAGCACGCAGACGCATGAAGACAGACGGTGACTTTCGCCATGAATCGTTGCAATCGCGCAAGACGATCAAGGCTTTCCTCGAAGCCGTTACCAAGGGCGTCGGCAAGGGTCAGTTGACGCTGAGCGATGCGGAAAACGAAATCACGCTCGATCCCGACGGCCTGCTCACGTTGCGGGTGCGCGGCAGCCGCTCGGGCAGCGACTGCCGGCTGGACCTCCGAATCACATGGAGCGACGACAGCGCCACTCCGGAGGAGAAGTCCGCGCCGAAGGTCTCCTGAAGGCCTTTAGGCGGACTGAGCGAACCTTCGTGGCGGATACAACTCGCGGACCGGGAACCGTTCCGGCGCCTGCCCGCGGGATGGCGCTGGCATGGCGGCTTCGCCTTGCCTCCGTGCCCTTCAGCGATCCGCTCCCGGCTCTGTTCAGACCGCCGCCAAGAGCAGGATCTCCGCGAGCGCCTATTCCGACACCGCAGCCAGTAGCGCCGCATTGCCGCCCGACGCGGTCGTGTCCACGCAAAGATGACGCTCCAGGTGGAAGGCGGAGGCCGGCTCGGCGCCCGTCAGCAGCGGCAGGATCGGGCCGTCGCGCCCTGCCAGCGCCTGTCGCATCGCGCGCCCTGTCTCCGCGTCGCCCCACCACAGCACCGCGCCGAACCCGCCGAGCGCGCCAAGCGCATCCGGGGCCAGCGCGCCATTGACCGGCACAGCGCTGGCACCGGCGGCCCGGACCTGCATCGCTTGCTCGGCGACGGCGGCCGCGCCGGGGCCAAGGCACAGGACGGGTCCGCGCGGCAAGGTGGTCAGGCGATTCAACTCCCCCGTGGGCCCTGGAAGCTCCTCGCGGGAGAGCGGTGCCTCGGGCACTTGCGCGGCGCCGATCCCGGCCTGCACCTCTCCGGGCATTGCTGTTCCGCCGAACGCTTCAACAGCAATCTCGGGCGGCGCGCTTCGGGCGAATTTCGGCAGATAGTCGGGGCCACCCGCCTTCGGGCCTGTGCCGGAAAGCCCTTCACCGCCGAAAGGTTGCGATCCGACAACAGCGCCGATCTGGTTGCGGTTGACATAGAGATTGCCCGCCCGCACCCGGTCGACCACCGATTGCACCCGGTCGTCGATCCGGCTGTGCAGTCCGAAGGTCAGCCCGTAGCCGGTGGCATTGATCCGTTCGATGACATCGTCCAACTCGGAGGCCTTGAAGGTCGCGACATGCAGGACCGGCCCGAAGATCTCGCGCCCCAGATCGGTGATGTCGCCGACGCGGATCACGGCGGGAGCGCAGAACCGCCCGCCCGACGGCGCCTTCAGCCGGAAGATCAGCCGGCCCTCGGCTTCGGCCTTGGCCACATGGGCGTCGATCCCGGTCTGCGCCTCGGCGTCGATCACAGGGCCGATATCCGTGGCAAGCTCCCAGGGCTGTCCGAGACGCAGGCATTGCATCGCACCCGTGAGCATCTTCAGCAGCCCCTCCGCGATATCCTCCTGCACGTAAAGACAGCGCAGCGCCGAGCAGCGCTGGCCCGCACTCTGGAAGGCGGAGGCGAGGATGTCCCGCACGGCCTGTTCGGGCAGCGCCGTGGAATCGACGATCATCGCGTTGAGCCCGCCCGTCTCGGCGATTAGCGGCGCGCCGGGGGCAAGGCTCACTGCCATGGAGCGGTGGATGAGCTGGGCGGTGTCTGTGCCGCCGGTGAAACAGATGCCGTCGATGCGCGGATCGGCGGTCAGCGCGGCGCCGACTGTCTCGCCGCGTCCGGGCAGAAGCTGCAGCGCGCTGCCCGGAACACCCGCTTGATGCAGCAGGCGGATCGCCGCGGCGGCGATAAGCGGGGTCTGTTCGGCGGGCTTGGCGATGACAGCGTTGCCGGCCGCAAGCGCTGCCGAGAGCTGGCCGGTGAAGATGGCGAGCGGGAAGTTCCACGGGCTGATGCAGGCGAAGGTGCCGCGCGCAGGCTGGTTCAGGACATCGATCTGCGAGGCGTAATACCGCAGGAAATCAACCGCTTCGCGCAGCTCTCCCACGGCGTCCAACAGCGTCTTTCCGGCCTCTCGCGCGGCCAGAGCGAAGAACAGGCCGAAATTCTCCTCGTAAAGATTGGCCGCCCGGCGCAGCGTCGCCGCTCGTTCCAGCGGAGACGCGTCCCAGGCTTTGGCGGCAGCCAGGGCGGCCTCGATGGTGGCGGCATCCGCCTCCACGACCGTGCCAACCACGTCGTCCGGGTCGGCCGGGTTCAGGATCTCCAGCCCCTCGCCGGTATATTCCTGCCCGGCCACAATCGGACCGGCGACACAGCCTGTGGCGCGATGCGGATCACGGGCGGCGTCGATTGCGGCAAGATCGTCAGGGTCGGTGATGTCCCAGCCGCGGGCATTCTTGCGCCCCGTCCCGAAGATTTCAGCGGGCGGGATGACGGCGGTGGAGCGGGCCAGCGCGGCCTCCGCCTCGGCGAACGGGTCCCGCGCGACCACGGTTGCGGGCACCTCCTCATCGACGATCTGGTTCACGAAGGAGGAGTTGGCGCCGTTCTCCAACAGGCGCCGGACGAGATAGGCCAGCAGGTCGCGATGCGCGCCGACCGGGGCATAGATCCGGCAGGCTGTCCCGGCGCGGTCCTTCACGATCTGGTGCAACCGCTCGCCCATGCCATGCAGGCGCTGAAATTCATAGGTCTGTGTATCGGCGCCCATATGCAGGATCGCCTCGACGGAGTGGGCGTTGTGCGTGGCGAATTGCGGATAGACCCGATCCGTGGCGGCGAGCAGCTTGCGGGCGCAGGCAATGTAGCTCACATCGGAGAGCGGCTTGCGGGTAAAGACCGGGAAGCCTTCGAGCCCGAGCACTTGCGCGCGCTTGATCTCTGCATCCCAGTAAGCGCCCTTGACCAGCCGCAGCGTGAACCGGCGGTCCAGATCCTCGGCCAGCGCGACAACCCAGTCGATTGCGACCGTCGCGCGGGGTCCATAGGCCTGCACCACCGTGCCGAACCCGTCCCAGCCGGCAAGGCGCGGATCGCGCGCCACCGCTTCGAACACGTCGAGGGTCAGCTCCAGCCGGTCGGCCTCCTCGGCGTCGATATTGAGGCCCATATTGGCGTGTTTGCAGGCGAGCGCGAGATCCTTGATTCGCGGCACCAACTCGCGCATGACCCGCGCGCGCTGGCCGACCTCGAAGCGGGGGTGCAGGGCCGAGAGCTTGACCGAGATGCCGGGATTGGCACGGATGTCGTCGCCCTTCGCGGCCGGGGCGATGGCGGCAATGGCGTCCAGATAGGAGCGGTGATAGCGCAGCGCGTCGGCCTCGGTGCGCGCGGCCTCGCCGAGCATGTCATAGGAATAGGCATAGCCCTTGGCTTCCATCTTCGCAGCGCGTTTGAGCGCCGATCCGATGCTTTCGCCCAGCACGAACTGGTTGCCCATCTGTTTCATCGCCTGCCCGACGGCCGTTCGGATCACCGGCTCGCCCAACCGCCGCACAGCGCCACGCAGGACACCGGCCATCCCGGTCTGTTCGTCGTCAAGCACCTTGCCCGTCAGCAGCAGCGCCCATGTCGAGGCGTTGACCAGCGAGGAAGAGGAGGCGCCGATATGGGTGTTCCAGGCGGAGGGGGCGATCTTGTCCTCGATCAACGCGTCGATCGTGGCGGCGTCCGGGACGCGCAGCAGCGCCTCGGCAAGGCACATCAGCGCGATGCCCTCATCGGTCGAAAGACCGTATTGAGCGAGGAACATTTCCATCAGGCCCGGATCGTCCGAGTTGCGGATTGCCGCGACCAGCGTTGCGCCGGCGGCGCAGATCGCGGCGCGGTCCGCCTCGGAAAGGGCTGCCATCTCGGTCAGTTCGGCAAGCCGGGCGGTCTCATCGGGGAGAGTCAGGGCACGCAGGCGTGCGCGGGCGATTTTAAGCGTCTCGGTCATGTCGTTTGCCTGTCGGAGATGGGGAGTCTCTTTCAGTCTACAGAGTCATCTTCGGGCGAATTGGCCTTCTTTTCGTAAACAGCAGACGATATGACTGAAATTGTACTATCTTGCAGGAAAGTTGCCGTCCATGCCCAGAAACCCCGCGCCGCTCGACTCCTTCGACAAGGCCATTCTTGAGGCGCTCTCCACCGAAGGACGCCTTCCCGTGACCGACCTCGCGCGACGGATCGGCCTCTCGAAATCCCCTGTTCAGGCGCGCCTGAAGCGGCTGGAAGCGGAGGGGTACATTCTCGGCTACCAAGCGCTGCTGGACCCGATCCGGCTCGGCCGCGCCCATGTGGCCTTTGTCGAGCTGCGGCTGTCGGAGACCAGCGAGAAGGCGCTCTCGGAGTTCAACCGCGTGGTCAAGACAATCCCGGAAATCGAACAATGCCACATGATCGCGGGCAATTTCGACTACCTGCTGAAGGTGCGAACCGCCGATATTGGCAGCTACCGCCAAGTGCTCGCCGAACGGCTCTCGGCCCTGCCCCATGTCGCCTCGACCTCGACCTATGTCGCCATGGAGGCGGTCAAGGAAGGGCGTTTCTGACTCTGGCGACGGCAGCGGCCCCAACTGACGCCCGGCCCGACCCTGGTCTCACGCGGAGCAGCTCGCCCCACCCAGCACGCAAAACTTCGCGCAATGCGGATGGTTGAGCGCGACCTCGCCCTCCGCCTCCTCCAGCGTCTCGCCAAGCTCGAACCCCGGCTCATAGGCCAGCAGGGTACAGGCCAGCACAGCCGGCCGCTCTGCCCCGCGCCGCTTGACGACCATCCGCGACGAGGAACACATCACCGAGCTCGGCGACTTGTCGAGGATCCCCCAGCACGCCGTCGTGATCTCCGGCACCTCGGCCGCCATGTCCATCTCCGGAAAGAGAACCGTTTGCGCGGGCTCCGTCGCGTCGATCTCGAACCGATGCGCCGCGAAGAACTCCGCGAATCCAACCCGCGCCGCCGCATCGCTTTCGCCCCAGCAGGTCCGCCCGGCCACGGCCATGCGGAAACCGCCATCGCGCAGCCATTCCATGCCTTCCAGGGTGCGCGCGAAACTGCCCGCGCCGCGTTCCTCGTCATGCCGTGCGGCACTCCAGTGATCGACCGAGATCCGCAGTGTGAGCTTGTCACCATAGGCGTCGCGCAGGGACTCGAGCCCGGACCGGACCGAGGGCCGCATCATCGGCCGCATCGCGTTGGTCAGGATCAGAACCTCGTAGCCGCGCGCAAGACAGCGCCGCGCCATCTCGACCATCTCGGGGTTCATGAAGGGTTCGCCACCGGTGAATCCGATTTCGCGCACGCCCCAGGCGCGCGTCTCAAGTTGATCGAGATAGTCGCTCACCTCGTCGGCGCTGATATAAACCAGCGCGTCATTCTCTGGTGAGCTTTCGATATAGCAGTTCGCGCAGGTGATGTTGCACAACGTCCCGGTGTTGAACCACAGCGTCTGCGGATCGCTCAGCGCCACACGCGCTCGCGCGGCCCCGTCCGCCGTCACATGCGGATCGAGGAACTTCCCCACATTCGCCCTGCCATGATCCTTCATCCGTCTCTCCCGTACCACTCCCGGTTTCCCCAACTGCTAAACCCTGATAACAGGAACGAAAAGAGCGCATGCCAGCACTGACAGGGTTGTGAACCCCTTGGAATGGGGTCTTGTTTGCGCTAACGGTTCGTGTGTTCGAAGCGCAGCCTCGTTGGATCGCCCCGGGGCGCGCGTTGCAGGAGAGGCAAAATGGTAGCACGTATCATCCCGGTGGAGCCCTTCGACCTGGTGATTTTCGGCGGCACCGGCGATCTCGCCCGGCGCAAGATCCTGCCCGGTCTCTTCCGGCGGCTGGCCGATGGGCAGATGCCCTGGGAGGCCCGGTTGATCGGAGCGGCGCGGTCGGATGTGGATGATGACGGCTACCGGGCGATGGTGCTCGAAAGCCTTGAGGAGTTCTTGCCCTCCTCGGCACTCAAGCCGCGAATCGTGGAGCAGTTTCTCTCCATGCTCTCCTTTGTGCAGATCGATGCGACAGGCGACGATGGCTGGCCGGAGCTGAAGGAGAAGATGCGCGATGACGTGGTCCACGCCTTCTATTTCTCCGTCGCGCCCTCGCTGTTCGGTCCAATTGCGGAGCGGCTGAAGGAGCGGGGCATTGCCGATGGGCAGGCGCGGATCGTGGTCGAGAAGCCTTTCGGGCATGATCTGGACAGCGCCCGCGCGCTCAATGAGAGCCTCGCCGCCCATTTCGACGAGGCGCAGATCTACCGGATCGACCATTATCTCGGCAAGGAGACGGTACAGAACCTGATGGCCGTGCGCTTCGGCAACATGCTGTTCGAGCCGCTCTGGAACAGCCAGTATGTCGACCATATCCAGATCACCGTGGCCGAAACGGTCGGCGTCGGCGGGCGGGGCGAGTATTATGACGGCATCGGCGCGATGCGGGACATGGTGCAGAACCACCTGTTGCAGCTCGTCTGCCTGATCGCGATGGAGCCGCCCTCGCGCTACGATCATGACGCGGTGCGCGACGAGAAACTCAAGGTGATCCGCGCGCTGGAGCCGATGGAGCCGGACGACATCGTGCGCGGACAGTATTCCGCCGGTTCGGGCGGTCCGTCCTACCTCGAAGATGTGGGCGATCCGCGCTCGCGGACCGAGTGTTTCCTCGCCATGCGCCTCAGCGTGTCGAACTGGCGATGGGCCGGCACGCCCTTCTATATCCGCACGGGCAAGCGGCTGAAGGCGCGGGCGTCTGAAATCGCCATTGTCTTCAAGGACGCGCCGCATTCGATCTTCGATGTGCCGCGCGGCCGGCATTCGAACATCCTGTCGATCCGGCTGCAGCCCAATGAGGGCATGCAGCTTGGCGTGACGATCAAGGAGCCCGGCCCCGGCGGCATGCGGCTGATCGACGTGCCGCTGGACATGACCTTCGCCGAGGCGCTCGGCGAGGAGCACAGCGCCATACCAGATGCCTATGAACGGCTGATCATGGACGTGATCCGTGGCAACCAGACCCTCTTCATGCGTGGTGACGAGGTCGAGGCCGCCTGGGCCTGGACCGATCCGGTCATTGCAGGATGGGAAGCGCGCGGGCATATTCCATCGCCATACGACCAGGGCTCTTCGGGGCCAGACGACGCGCTGATGCTGCTGCATCGCGACGGCAGAAGATGGAGGGAGATCCGCCCATGAATTTCGTCGAGTACCCTGACCGGGAGCTGATGATGATCGGCCTGGCCGACAGGCTGTCCAGCGAGCTGAAGAACACGCTGCTGACACAGCCGCGGGCGACCTTCTGCGTGCCCGGCGGCACGACGCCGGGGCCGGTCTTCGACTCGCTTTCGGCTTCCGCGCTGGACTGGAGCCGGGTCAATATCGTTCCGACCGATGAACGCTGGGTGACCGAGGACGCGCCGCGCTCCAACACGCGGCTGCTGAAGGACCGGCTGCTGGTGAACAATGCCGAGGCCGCCTATCTGCAGCGCATCCGCGGCGAGACCGACACGCCGGAGGAGGCCGTTGACGCGATGATCGCAGAGGTTCGCCTCGTGCTGCCGATCACCGTTCTGCTGCTGGGGATGGGCAATGACTATCATATTGCCTCGCTCTTCCCCGATGCCGACCGTATCGAGGAGGCGATTGCCCCGAACGCCCCGGTGCTGATGGCGATGCGCACCCCCACGGCGCCCGAGCCGCGCGTCACCCTGACCGCGCCGGCGCTCCAGAACGCGCTGCACACGCATATCCTCATCACCGGCCCCGAGAAGCGGGCGGCGCTGGAGCGGGCGCGCAACTTGTCGCCTCGTGAAGCGCCGGTGAAGCTCGTATTGAATGACGCAACCGTTCATTGGGCAGAATAGAGGTCCCACGATGTGGAATGAGCTGAAAGCCTATCGGGCCGGCATTGAAAACCGGTCCATTCTCTCGTTGTTCGACGCCGATTCCGGGCGCGCGGGCACGTTTTCCGCCAGCTTCGGCGACATGCTCTTCGATTTCTCGAAGACCAATATCGATGCGACAGCCCTTGGCCTGCTGGTCAAGCTCGCCGAAGGGGCCGATCTCGCCGCCAAGCGCGACGCGATGTTCGCCGGCGCGACGATCAACGAGACCGAGGGGCGCGCCGTGCTGCACACTGCGCTGCGCAATCTCGATGGCGCCCCGGTTGTGGTCGATGGGCAGGATGTGATGCCCGAGGTTCTGGCCACGCTGGACCGCATGGAGGCCTTCTGCGAACAGGTTCGCTCCGGGCTCTTCACCGGCCAGGGCGGCAAGATCACCGATGTGGTCAATATCGGCATTGGCGGCTCCGATCTCGGCCCCGTCATGGCGATGCAGGCACTCATGCCTTACGCGGACGGCCCGAACTGCCATTTCGTCTCCAATGTGGACGGGGCGCATGTGGCCAACGTGCTGCGGCCGCTGAACCCGGAAACCACGCTGGTGATCGTCGCCTCCAAGACCTTCACCACCATCGAGACCATGACCAACGCGCAGACCGCGCGGGCCTGGATGAGCGAAGAGGTCTCCGACCCGGCGGCGCAATTCGCAGCCCTCTCCTCGGCCACGGACAAGACCGGCGCCTTCGGCATCGACGCCTCCCGCGTCTTCGGCTTCGAGGACTGGGTCGGCGGGCGCTACTCGATGTGGGGCCCGATTGGCCTCTCTGTCATGCTTGCCATTGGAGGCCCCGCCTTCCGCGCCTTCCTGCGTGGCGCGCAATCGATGGACACCCATTTCAAGGCGGCACCGCTGGCCGAGAACCTGCCGGTCCTGCTGGCGCTGGTCGGCATCTGGCACCACCAGGTCTGCGGCTACCCGTCCCGCGCCGTGCTTCCCTATGAGCAGCGCCTGCTGCGCCTGCCGGCCTATCTCCAGCAGCTCGAAATGGAGAGCAATGGCAAGCGCGTCTCGATGGATGGCGCCGATCTCGAAGAGGTCTCCGGCCCCATCGTCTGGGGCGAACCCGGCACCAATGGTCAGCACGCCTTTTACCAGCTGATCCACCAGGGCACGGGCGTCGTGCCGTGCGAGTTCATGGTCGGCGCGCAAGGGCATGAGGCGGATCTCGCCCATATGCACCGCCTGCTGGTCGCCAATTGCCTTGCGCAATCCGAGGCGCTGATGCGCGGCCGCTCGCTCGAAGAAGCGACCGCGATCATGGCGGCCAAGGGGCTCGAAGGTGCGGAACTGGACCGTCAGGCACGCCACCGCGTCTTCCCCGGCAACCGGCCGTCCACGACCTTGGTCTACCCGCTGCTGACCCCGGAAGTGCTCGGCCAGATCGTGGCGCTTTACGAGCACCGCGTCTTTGTCGAGGGTGTCATCCTCGGCATCAACAGCTTCGATCAATGGGGCGTCGAGCTTGGCAAGGAACTGGCCACCGCGCTTGGCCCGGTCGTTGCCGGCGAGAAGAGCGCCGAGGGCAAAGACGGCTCCACCGCACAGCTCGTCGAGGTGATCCGCAAGCATGGCGGCTGAACTCGGCTGACCACGGTTTTTCAAGACATCAGAGCCCCCCGCCCGAAGTCGTGGCGGGGGGCTTTTTCGTCCGTCGGACATTCGACCGTGGTGCGGTCTGCGGGCGACGGAGGCGGGAAATACGGACATGGGCGACCGGATCCCCTGTCCGTATCCAGTTGCACGCCCAGAATGCAGGAAGGCCGGGACGTTTCCGCCCCGGCCTTCCGAAATTCCAGTGTGATCGCGGCTCAGCCGCCGAAATCATCCAGCATGATGTCTTCGCGATCCACGCCGAGCTCCAGCAGCATGTTGGTCACCGAGGAGTTCATGATCGGCGGGCCGCACATGTAGAATTCGCAATCCTCGGGTGCCGGGTGGTCCTTGAGATACTCGTCATAGAGCACGTTGTGGATGAAGCCGGTATAGCCGTCCCAGTCATCTTCCGGCAGCGCATCCGAGAGTGCGACATGCCATTCGAAATTCGGAAACTCGGCTGCCAGCTCATCAAAGTCCTCGACGAAGAACATCTCGCGCTTCGAGCGGGCACCGTACCAGAAGCTGATCTTGCGATCCTTGTTCTTCAGGCGCTTGAGCTGATCGAAGATGTGGCTTCGCATCGGCGCCATGCCGGCGCCACCGCCGATGAAGACCATCTCCTTTTTGGTGTCCCGGGCGAAGAACTCGCCAAACGGACCGGAGATTGTGACCTTGTCGCCCGGTTTTAGGTTGAAGATGTAGCTTGACATCTTCCCCGGAGGGATCCCTTGCGTGCCCGGTGGCGGCGAGGCCACGCGGACATTGAGCATGATCATGCCACGCTCTTCAGGGTAGTTCGCCATGGAATACGCCCGTTCGACCGGCTCTTCGCAGACCGACTCGTATTGCCACAGATTGAACTTGTCCCAATCCTCGCGATATTCCTCTTCGACATCGAATTCGGAATAGGTCAGCTCATGGGCCGGGGCCTCGATCTGGATATAGCCGCCGGCGCGGAAATTGACGTCCTCGCCCTCGGGCAGGTCGAGAATGAGCGCCTTGATGAAGGTCGCCACGTTCTCGTTGGAGCGGACGGTGCATTCCCATTTCTTGACGCCGAACACCTCCTCGGCGACCTCGACTTCCATATCCTGCTTCACGGCGACCTGGCAGGAGAGACGATCCCCGGCCGCGGCCTCGCGCTTGGTGATATGGCTTTTCTCGGTCGGCAGGATCGAGCCGCCGCCCGAATGGACGCGGACCCGGCATTGCGCGCAGGTGCCGCCGCCGCCGCAGGCGGAGGGCACGAAGAGCTTCTCGGAGGCAAGCGTCTGCAGAAGCTTTCCGCCAGCGGGGACGTGGATGGTTTTCTCGCCATTGATGGTGATCGCCACGTCGCCCTGTGCCACCAGCTTGGAGCGGGCGACCATGATGAGCGACACCAGCGCGATCACGATCAGGGTGAAGAGCGCAACGCCCAGGATGAAAGTGGTCATCTCTGCGCCTCCCTCAGAGTTTCACGCCGCTGAAGGACATGAAGCCCATGGCCATCAGGCCCGCGGTGATGAAGGTGATGCCGAGCCCCTGGAGCCCGTCGGGGATGTCGGAATATTTGAGCTTCTCGCGCACACCGGCCATCGCGGTGATGGCAAGCGCCCAGCCGAAGCCGGAGGAGAGGCCGTAGGTGACGCTCTCTGCGAAATTGTAGTCGCGCTCAACCATGAAGAGCGAGCCACCGAGGATGGCGCAGTTCACGGTGATGAGCGGCAGAAAGATCCCGAGCGCGTTGTAGAGCGGCGGGAAATACTTATCGAGCACCATCTCGAGGATCTGCACCATGGCGGCGATGACGCCGATATAGGAGATCAGGCCGAGGAAGGTCAGGTCGACATCGCCAAAACCCGCCCAGTCGAGCGCGCCGGGCTTCAACAACCCGTTCAGGATCAGGTTGTTGGCGGGCACGGTGATGGTTTGCACCACCATCACCGAGATGCCGAGACCGAGTGCTGTCGCCACGTTCTTCGACACGGCAATGAAGGTACACATGCCGAGGAAGAAGGAGAGCGCGAGGTTCTCGACGAAGATCGCCTTCACGGCAAGGGAGAGTAGCCCTTCCATCAGTGCGCCTCCTCAATGTGCTGGATCTGGAACTCACGCTCTTCGACCTGCTCCGGCTTCCAGCTGCGGAAGGCCCAGATGATCAGCCCGATAATGAAGAACGCAGACGGCGGCAGCAGCAGCATGCCGTTGGGCACGTACCAACCGCCATTGTTGACTGTCGGCAGCACGGTGATGCCGAACAGCGTTCCGGCGCCGAAAAGCTCGCGGAAGAAGCCGACCAGCATCAGGATGAGACCGTAGCCCAGCCCGTTGCCGATGCCGTCGATGAAGCTGTCGATCGGCGGATTCTTCATGGCGAAGGCTTCCGCGCGGCCCATCACAATGCAGTTGGTGATGATCAGGCCGACGAACACCGAGAGCGTCTTGGAGATGTCGTAGAGATAGGCCTTGAGGACCTGATCCACGAGGATCACGAGGCTGGCGATGATGACCATCTGAACGATGATCCGGATCGAGCTGGGGATATGGTTGCGCAGCATCGAGATGAACATCGAGGCAAAGGCGGTCACGAAGGTCACGGCCAGCGCCATGACGAAGGAAACCGAGAGCGACGAGGTCACCGCGAGGGCGGAGCAGATGCCCAGCACCTGCAGCGTGATCGGGTTGTTGTCGACCAGCGGGTCGACCAGATAGGTGCGTCTTGTCTGCGCCATGTCAGAGGTCTCCCGACTTGAGGTTGTCGAGGTAGGGCGCAAAGCCGTCCTCGCCCATCCAGAACTTGACCAGGTTGTCGACGCCGACCGAGGTCAGCGTGGCGCCGGCCAGCGCGTCGATATGGTGCGATTGCATGTCGGCTGAGGGCACGCCTTTGGCGACGGTGATCTTCAGATCGCCGCTCTCGTCCCGCAGCGCCTTGCCCGGCCACATGGCTTTCCAGCGCGGGTTGTCGACCTCGGCACCGAGACCGGGGGTCTCGGCATGGTCATAGAACTGGAGACCGAAGATCGAGTTCCCGTCCTCTTCCAGCGCGATGAAGCCGTAGAGCGTCGACCAGAGGCCGTAGCCGCTGATCGGCAGGATCACCTTGTCCAGATCGCCAGCCTCGTCCTTGAGCAGGTAGACCACCGAATAGTCGGACTGGCGGCCGAGCCCGGCCGGGTCCTCGCTCAGCGAATGGCTGAGGTCAGGGTCGGAGACCGCGGCGCGGTCGTCGAAGGTGGCAGCGTCGAACTGGTCCGTATAGGTGCCACTCGCAAGCTCCACCACGCGCGGCTCGAACCGGGCGAAGGCCTCGGGAACGTTGATCCCGTCCTCGTAGAGCCCGGCGACTTGCAGGATGTTCTTCTGCTTGTCGATAAGCTTGTTGGCCTCCTGCGTGGGTCGCAGGCTCACGGCGGCGGCCGAGACGACCATCGAACAGAAGAGACAGAGGGCAACGGCGACGAAGACAGTCTTGGGGACCGAATCCGTTGGCAGCGCCTTCCAGCGAGCGAGGAACCCGCCCTGGTTGTTATCGGCTTCAGGCATTGCGCTTTGCCCTCCGGGCGATGTTGGCCCGCACGACGAACCAGTCGATCAGCGGGGCGAAGATATTGGCAAACAGGATCGCGAGCATCATGCCTTCGGGGAAGGCCGGGTTCACGACACGGATCATCACGACCATGAAACCGATCAGCGCGCCATACCAGTAGCGCCCCATATTGGTATGCGAGGCGGTAACCGGCTCGGTGACCATGAAGGCGAGACCGAAGGCGTAGCCGCCCAGAACGATATGCCACCAGAAGGGCATGGCGAACATCGGGTTGGTGTCCGACCCGATCACGTTGAGCAGGGTCGAGAAGGCGATGGTGCCGGCGAGGCAACCGACCACGAGACGCCAGTTGGCGATTTTCGTGATCAGCAGGAAGGCCAGGCCGATCATGCACATGACAACCGAAGTCTCGCCGAAAGAGCCCTGCATATTGCCCCAGAGGGCGGAGGCAAAGGAGATGTCATGGGCGGCAAGACCCTGCACGCCCTCGGCGGCCGTGATGCCGAGCGCCGTGGCGCCGGAGAAGCCGTCCACCGGGGTCCAGATCGAGTCGCCCGACATCTGCGCGGGGTAGGCGAAATAGAGGAAGGCACGGGCGACAAGCGCCGGGTTGAGGAAGTTTTTCCCTGTCCCGCCAAAGACTTCCTTGCCGATCACCACACCGAAGGAGATCCCGAGCGTAACCTGCCAGAGCGGCGTCGAGGCCGGAACGATCAACACGTAGAGGATCGAGGTGACGAAGAAGCCCTCATTGACCTCATGACCGCGGATGATGGCGAAGAGGATCTCCCAGAAGAGACCGACGATCATCGTGACCGCGTAGATCGGCAGGAAATAGAGGAAGCCGTGGAACATGCTCGACAGGATGCTGTCGGGGTTCAGCCCGAAGCCGAGCCATTGCATGACCCCGATGCGCCAACCGGTATGGGCCTCCTCGCCAAGGGCGGCGAGCGCCACGTTGGCGCCGTGGCCGGTGTTCCACATGCCGAAAAAGAGGCAGGGCATCGCGGCCAGGAAGACGTAGATCATGATGCGCTTCATGTCCGTGTAGGAGCGGGCATGGGGCGCGACGGTCGAGACCGTCTTGGGCGAATAGAAGAAAGACTCCACCGCTTCGTAGAGCGGGTACCATTTCTGGAGTTTTCCGCCCTTCTCGAAATTCGGCTCGATCTTGTCGAAGATGCTACGCATGAACTTCATCGCTCAGCCCTCCTTCTCGATCTTTTCAAGGCTGTCGCGCAGGGCGAGCCCGTATTCATATTTGGCGGGACAGGCAAAGGTGCACAGCGCGAGGTCTTCCTCGTCCAGCTCCAGCGCCCCGAGCGCCTGGGCGCTGTCGGTATCCATCACCAGCAGCGACCGCAGCAGCTGCGTCGGCAGGAAGTCCTGCGGCATCAGCTCCTCGAAGATGCCGATCGGCACCATGGCGCGGCGTCCACCATGCAGGTTCGATCCCATGGGGAACTTCGTTGCCCGGTTGAGGGCCGAGGCCAGCACCGGCAGGAAACCGTACTGGTCGCGGCGCGGCGCGATCCAGGACATGAAGGTCTGCTTGCGGTCCTCGTCGATCAGCGTCACGGCGCGGGCGTAGCGGCCGAGATAGTCGAACGCTCCGCCATCGGTCATCCGCCCCGTCAGGACCGAGCCGGAAATGGCGCGCAGCGGGCCGTCGCCCGCGACCTCGCCCTCGATCAGATCGGAGAGCGACGCGCCGAGATTGGTGCGAATCAGACGCGGCGTCGCAGCGCGCGGACCGGAGAGCGAAATCACCACGGAAGTGTCGAGCTTGCCCGTCAGCATCAGCGTGCCAATGGCGAGGATATCGCCGTAGGAGATCGTCCAGGCCATCTCCTCGCCCGTGGGCGGCTCGAGATAGTGCATATGCGTGCCGGCGAGGCCGGCCGGGTGCGGCCCGTCAAAGGTCGCGACCTCGACACCGGCGATGTCGCCGCCCGGAATGCCCGCGCCGGGCGCGTGGCAGAGCCAGGTCCGACCCTCGGTGAGCTGCGACACCGCCTTGAGGCCAGCGGCAAAGGCCTCCGGCTTCTCGGCGATGATCACGGCCGGGTCGGCGGCCAGCGGCTCGCTGTCCATCGCGGTGACGTAGATCGTGGCGGGACGGCTGTCCGCAGCCGGGATCTTGGAATATGGCCGTGTACGGAACGCCGTCCAAAGCCCCGATTTCAGGAGCTTTTCAGCGATTACACCTGCGCTGCCATCCGCCGCGAGCGGACCGAAATCCACCCCGTCATCGAAGGCGTTCTCGACATCGATCACCACGCTTTGCAGCACCCGCCGCGCGCCACGGTTGATCGCCCGCACCCGTCCTGAGGCAGGCGCGGTGAAGACCACGTCCGGCGAGTCCTTGTGGCTGAAGAGCGGCTGTCCCCGTTGGACAGTCTCGCCCTCGGCAACAAGCATCTTCGGTTTGAGGCCGAGAGAATCGGCCCCGATCACCGCGACCGAGCCGATAGCCGGCCCGTCGTGGATCGTCTGGTCCGGTGCGCCGGTGATGGGCAGGTCCAGACCTCTCTTGAAGGAAAATTCGGGCATGTATTCCGCTGCGATATCCGTTCCGGTTCGATCGTTTCTCCGATCTGCAGCAGACACTAACCGGACCTCAAGTCAGGGTCACGGTATGCATTTGCATGCAGATGTTCCCGCCTCTCTTAAGGTGCCGGACGCTGCAGCACAACATTTCGACAGAGCGCCGATTGTCTCAGGCGGAATCTAGTTTGAGCGAGCCCGAGAGACAATTCGAAACCGCTCCGACTCGCGCGGAGTTTATAGCGTAGCAGGGCGCGACGCGCGCTTGCAGAAAATGCTGTCCAAATGCCGCGCCGGGCATCGACACGTCGCTGCAAAGTACCGGCGCCCCTGCCCTCGCGTTGACAGACCGCCCCGAATGGTGCCAGACCCACCGCGACCAGTTTCAACGCGGACCTATCCCATGCGCGCCACCTATCTGCTCCCTCTCACCCTCCTGCTCACCGGCTGCTTCGGGGAGGAAAAGGGCGAAACCTATCGCTTCTCCGGCGAGACAATGGGGACGACCTATAATGTCGTCGCCGTCGATGTTCCGTCCGAGATCACCGAGACCCAGATTTCCGTCGCCATCGAAGAGGCGCTGCGGATGGTCGACGGGGCGATGTCCAACTGGAACAAGGCTTCGGAGGTTTCGACATTCAACGCGCTGGACTCAACGGAACCATTTGAGATTTCAGCGGAATTCGCCCATGTGATGGAAGGTGCAAACGAGGTCCACGCGCTCTCGAAGGGCCGCTTCGATGTCACGCTCTTCCCGTTGATCGAGCTCTGGGGCTTCGGCGCCAAGAAGCCCGGCGACCCGATCCCCTCCGATGAGGAGATCGCGGCTGCGCTGGAGCATGTCGGACAGGCCGACCTGGTCAAGCTCGACGGAACCAGCCTCTCCAAGCTCGACACCGCAGTCTCGGTCAATCTCTCCGCCATCGCCAAGGGCTACGGCAATGACGCCATCGCCGAGCAGCTCAAGGGATTCGGCATCGAGAACTATCTCGTCGAAATCGGCGGCGACCTCGTCTCGGCCGGCATGAATGACAAGGGCGAGGCCTGGAAGATCGGCATCGAGACCCCGGATGCGGGGTCGAGCGCGGTCGAAATGGTGTTGCCGGTCTCAAATCTCGGCATGGCGACCTCGGGCGACTACCGGAACTTCTTCGAGCAGGATGGCGTGCGCTATTCGCACCTGATCGACCCGACCACTGGCCGCCCGGTCACCCACCGCGCGACCTCGGTCACGGTGCTGGCCGAAAACGGCATGATGGCGGATGCGCTGGCAACGGCGATGATGGTGCTGGGCGAGGAAGAGGGAATGGCGATCGCGCAGGCCAAGGATCTCGCGGTCTATTTCATCTCCCGCGCCGAGGCGGATGCCGATCAGGAATACGTGAAACACGCCAGCCCAGCCTTTGAAAAGCTGCGCAAGGCGGAGTAATCTCGTGCAGTCGCAGCTGAGGAAAAGATGATGGCTACATTCGTGCTCGCATTCCTGCTCCTGACCGGGATCGTCCTGGCCATGGCCATCGGCGTTATCCTCGTCGGCCAGAAAATGCGGATCAAGGGAAGCTGCGGCGGGCTGAACGCCATTGCGGGCGCGGATAAATGCGTTGTCTGCCAGAAGGATGTCGATCCGGACTCGCCGCTGCGCGACAAGATCCAGTGCAAGCGGGCCCGCAGGATCGTCGAGGAGATGGAGACGCCCTGAGGCGCATCTCTTTCGGAGCGCAGCGCGGCGTCAGAACTCCATCGGAATCAGGGCCAGGGCAAGGAAGGCCGCGAGCGCCGGCACCCCGTAGGCCCAGGCTTTGCGCTGCCAGTTCGGCCCCTGCGCTTTCCAGGTCTGGCGAAAGCCACGGCCGCTGAGGACCAGCAACACAAAGAGAGCGGTGGCGATCAGCGGTGTGAGGGTCAGGCTATCGGGCATGGGCCGTTCCTCGCATAGCCGCGCACACGATACCAGAGCCGCGCGCGGCGTTTCGGCGATTCAGCTCTGTGCGCCGCGAAAGTGTCGGCTCCGGCGTTGCCCCTCTGCCAGGCGAGTGCTCAAGACACCCCGGCGGCCTCGATCTGGTCGCGCGAAAGCGTCACGAGCGACTCGTGGCTCGGTTCGGAGAGCAGGACCGCCCCTTTTTCCGTTATCCGGGCCGCGAAGGCGCGGCTGGCCTGATCAGCGACGATCATCGCCACAAGACCGGGGCCGCCCTCGGACGCCTCGGCAATTGCATGGACGGAGATGCAGGTCGCGCTGGCCGGCTGCGGCAGCGCCTCGAGCAGCGCATGGATCGCGGCCGGCGCCCGGAGCGCCTTGCAGATCCGAGAGGCCGTCTTGACGCGTTCCATCGAAACATGGGCGAGGCGACGACCGGTCGAGTGAGGATGATGGAGAAGGAAATCATCCAGCCTGTCCGTCCGCAGGCCGGAAAGGCCCGGGCAATCGCCGGAGTTGGGGACGGCTTCGTAGAGGGAGAAGCCTTGCGCTTCGCGCAATCCGATCCGCAAGCCGGAGATCGTCTGGAGCGGCCGGCCCCGGGACGCATCCCCCCCCGGCCCCACTTCCAACTGAACGCATGGGCCATGATGGACAACCGGGTCGGGGCGCGATTGCGAGGCCGCAGCCATGCCGAATCCGAGTCGGGCGGGATCGCTCAAGGCTCGCGCGATGGCCGCAAGGGAGGCGGACTTGTGGCGGACCGCCTGCGTGGGCGTCGAATGCGCGAGGGCGCGAAGGCTCGGACTCCAGTCCGCCTCCGCCACCGGTTTCAGCACAGGTTGCAGCGCAGTCCAGCGCCCGAGCGCGGTGGAAAGCCCTTTCGAAAGTTCCAGAGCGCGAAATGGCGCGTCCAGCGCAACAAGCGCCGGCTCATCCTCGGTCAGGTCCTCTGCATCCTCGGGGTTGAGCGCCACCCAGGTCTGCATCTGGTCGAACAGCGCAAGATGGGCGTCGGCTCCGCTGGACTGCAACGCCTGCCCAATATCGGCGAGACTGAGGGAAAGATCCTGCTCGGCTGCTGCAATAAAGCCGGAGTGACCGGCCGAAATCACCTGGCGCCGATAGTGCTCGGCCTGAAAGAGCTGCCGCACGGCCAGGGGCACATCGTCCGCACCCGGAATTGCCCCGCCGGTCAATTCAAGGGTCGCGCTATAGATTTCCGCAACGAGAGCACCGGGATCCTTTTCCAGCCGCTGCAGAACGGACCGGCGGACAGGAACTCGCACCTGCCCCTGCTGCTTGCCGAAGGGCTTGAGCGGCTCCACGATGGGGTCCTGCCTAGAGCGGTTCTCTTGGGTGAAGAAATTACGAAGCATTCCGCCCTCGGCTGTAATACACCACTCATTTGCCCTTAGGTCAGCGTCAAAAAAATGGCAAAAACGGGGACAATCTCAGGAACTGACCTGACGAAAGGACAGGCCCTTGCGGGTTTCGTCCGAGCGCGGGCCTTCCGGGGCCATTGTCCGGGCTCTCCTGAGGCGGCACCGGGGGGAATGACGGGGCGGATCCGAGCACGTTTCAGCGACAAATGCCCAATATTCCCAAAGGAATACTGCACTCAAGGCAGCGCGCTCGGACGCCACAGGCTAGCGCCGTTTCAAGAGCGACATTGGCCTGACGGACTGCGTTTCTTTCGAGGCAACGCCGTTCGGTACCCACGCCTGCGTCATGCAAGCTCGGCGCTCCCGGCAATGTACGGCATTGAAGAAACCGGCAGTGACCCGAAGGGGCGTGCAGCGCGCCGCCCGCCCCCTATCGGTTCCCAGGTCCCCTGCGGATTACTCCTGCGGGATCACCCGCAGGGACAGTTCACGCAGCTGTTCGTTGCTCGGCGCCGACGGCGCGTCCATCATCAGGTCTTCGGCCCGCTGGTTCATCGGGAAGAGCATGACCTCGCGGATATTGGACTGATCAGCGAGCAGCATGACGATCCGGTCGATCCCCGCCGCGCAGCCACCGTGGGGCGGGGCACCGAAACGGAAGGCATTGACCATGCCGCCGAAGCGCTTGGTCACTTCTTCCTTCGGGTAGCCGGCCAGTTCGAACGCCTTGAACATGATCTCCGGCTTGTGGTTCCGGATCGCGCCCGAGAGAATCTCGTAGCCGTTGCAGGCAAGGTCGTACTGGTAGCCCAGCACGGCAAGCGGGTCGCCTTCCAGCGCTTCCAGCCCGCCCTGCGGCATCGAGAACGGGTTATGCTCGAAATCAATCGTGCCGGTTTCCTCGTCCTTCTCGTAGATCGGGAAATCGACAATCCAGGCGAAGGCGAAACGTTCGGTATCCGTGAGCTTCAGCTCCGTGCCGATCACATCGCGGGCCTTGCCGGCGACCTTCTCGAAGACGGAGGGCTTGCCGCCAAGGAAGAAGGCCGCGTCGCCCACGGCGAGGCCGAGTTGCTGGCGGATGGCTTCGGTGCGTTCGGGGCCGATATTCTTGGCCAGCGGGCCGGCGGCTTCCATGCCCTGCCCTTGGTCGCGCCAGAAGATATAGCCCATCCCCGGCAGGCCTTCCTGTTGGGCGAACTTGTTCATCCGGTCGCAGAACTTGCGCGATCCGCCCGTCGGCGCGGGGATGGCGCGGATCTGGGTGCCGTCCTGTTCCAGCAGTTTGGCAAAGATCGCGAAGCCGGAGCCGCGGAAATGCTCGGAGACGTCCTGCATCTTGATCGGGTTGCGCAGGTCCGGTTTGTCGGTGCCGTACCAAAGCGCCGAGTCGCGATAGGAGATCTGCGGCCAGTCGGCGGCGGCGTCGACCTTGCGGCCCCCACCGAACTCCTCGAAGACACCGGCAAGCACCGGCGCAACCACGTCGAACACGTCCTGCTGGCTGACGAAGGACATCTCCAGGTCGAGCTGGTAAAAATCGGTCGGCGAGCGGTCAGCGCGCGGGTCCTCGTCGCGGAAACAGGGCGCGATCTGGAAATACTTGTCGAAACCGGCAACCATCATCAGCTGCTTGAACTGCTGCGGGGCCTGCGGCAGCGCGTAGAACTTGCCCGGATGCAGGCGGGACGGCACGAGAAAGTCGCGCGCGCCTTCAGGGCTCGACGCGGTGATGATCGGCGTCTGGTACTCACGGAAATCCTGCGCCCACATGCGCTTGCGCATCGAGGCCACGACATCGGAGCGCAGCTTCATGCTCTCCTGCATCTGCTCGCGGCGCAGATCGAGATAGCGATAGCGAAGGCGCGTCTCTTCCGGGTATTCCTGGTCGCCAAAGACCATCAACGGCAGCTCTTCAGCGGCGCCGAGCACTTCCATGTCGCGGATAAAGACCTCGACCTCGCCGGTGGGCAGCTTGGGATTGATCAGGTCGTCGGCCCGCGCCATCACATTGCCGTCGATCCGGATACAGTACTCGGAGCGCAGCTTCTCGACCTCGTTGAAGACGGGGCTGTCGGGGTCGCAGAGGACCTGCGTCATCCCGTAGTGATCGCGCAGGTCGATGAAAAGGATGCCGCCGTGATCCCGGATCCGATGGACCCAACCGGAGAGTCGGACGGTTTCGCCCACGTTTTCGCGGGTCAGGTCGGCGCAGGTCATGCTGCGGAAGGCGTGCATATCGGGGCCCTTTCGGCGGGAGTTCGATGGTTCGGGCCGATACACCGCGCGCGGGGCGGGATGTCAAGCCGGACGGGCGGATTCCGGCGATGATACGGGCGCAGGTCGCAGCGATGTCCCACGCGGGCGAAGCCCGCGCCACGCCCGACGGGAGGAGCGCATCTGCGATGCGTCGACGACGGGAGGGACGCCCCCGACGCTCGCGAGCCTGCGGGAAAGGGACGCAAAAGCTTGCGATCCGGTCAACCAGTCCGGTGTCGATCTCAGGGAAGCTGTCTTCCGACATACGCCGTGCCCGGATCCGTGGGGACATCGAGAGGACGGAATCCCAGTGTTGCGTAGAAATGCAGGGCTCGGGTGTTCAGTGGCTGGACACCAAGATGGATGCCCTGTGCTCCGCGAGCGGCCAATGCCTCGAACAGGGCGCTCATCAATTGGCGCCCTGCCCCTTTTCCCTGCATGCGGGGCAGAAGGTCGATATGGCCGTGGGCAGGCCAGTCCTCGCGCAATGCGGCCGGCGACGGCCTGGGGCGATGGATCCAGCTGCGCAACCAGTCGCTGGGCCTTTTCCAGCTTGCCTCATCCGCGCCGGGATCCGGCAGCTCTGCCCTGTGCCGGGGAAACCACTCAGCTGCGGCCCAGGCATCGAAGGCGACGCTGTCGGGGACACCAAGAACATATCCCGCCACCCCGTCATCGTCCTCGACGACCAGCGAAACACCGGGTTCGAAATGGACATAGGGCTCCGCGAAGACGAGCGAGAGCAGCTCCGGAGCATCCTCCTTGTCGCGCGCGTCTCCTCCGGCATCAGCCGTGGCGATGCAGATCTCGCGCATCTCCGGCAGGTCGGCAAGGCAAGCGGGGCGAATGTGGAGTTGCGTGGCGGGCATGAGACTTCCTGAGATGCGATGACACGGGCGCAACGGCGCGCGCGGACTCGTATCGATCTAGCAGTCCACCGGGACAGGTTGAACCTGCCGTACCGACGCATTCGATGGGACTTGAGTTGTCGCTTTTGCACCCAACGTTTTCTTCTGGATCAGCGGGCCTCCCGCCGGTCCCCTGTGCGCGCGGAGCGCGCGTCGGGAGACGGTTGGGGGTGGCCCGCCTTCGGCGGGTCCGGGGCCGGCTCTACTTGAGGATCGGTGGCGCGTCGGGATCCATGCCCGGTGGCGTGATCTCGGTCACGTCCGGTTTCGGCGGCTCCGGCAGTTCGAAGCGCAGGCCGACGCGGGCAAGGCTGGCCGAGAGCGGGTCGGTGGCCGCAAAGAAAGCGACATCCATTTCGCCCGCTTCCAGGCCCGAAAAGGTCAGCGCTTCGCTCGCCGCATTCGCCAATGCCCCTTCCGCGCCCGGAACGGCATCGACAAAAGCCAGCAGATGCGTCTGGCGGCCACTCTGGTAGCGCACCCCGACGAGATAAACCATCTTTGCCAGCCCGGCGGCCGTGGCGAGCTTGGTGTCAAGCCCCGCGAGCAGAATCTCGGGGATGTTCCCCGGAGCGGTCACCTCTTCGGGACGCTCTTCGGCCTCCTGCGGGCCGTGCTCAAGGGTTTCGGCAAGCCAATCCACCGCTTCTTTCGGCAGGATGATCTCCCCACCCTCGACACCGAGATTGACACCGAGGCCGATCCCCTGCCCTGCCAGCAGTTTCACAGCCTGCCGGCCCGAGAGCGCCGCGTATGGCGCCGGTTTGCCGAGAAAATCACCAAGCCGGAGTTCGCGGTCAAAGACCAGCACCACCGGACCGTCCTCCAGCGAGAAGAGCTCCGGCGCGATGCTGTCGCCCTCCGCCTCCTTCGCCAGCAGCAGGAACAATTCGGAATCGGCCAGGCGCTCGTAAAAGCGCAGTCGCGTTGCGCCATCCTCGGGCGCGGCCTGCATGGCGGCATGGGCTTCGTCCAGGGGCGTTGTCTCGTCGGTCATTCCATCACCTCTTTCACCCGCGCGCGCAGGACGGGCAGCACATCAGTCTCGAACCATGGGTTCTTCTTCAGCCACGCCGTATTGCGCCAGGACGGGTGAGGCAAGGGGAAGCAGGCGGGCGCGAAGTCGCGCCAGGCCGCGACAGTGCGTGTGACGCCACCCTGAGCGTCTCGTCCGAGATGGTATTTCTGCGCATATCCACCGATGAGCAGAGTCAGCCGGAACGGCCCAGCATGCTCCAGCGCGGCCGCCCGCCAGGTCTCCGCACAGATCCGGGGCGGCGGCAGGTCAGTGCCCTTGGCATAGCCCGGGAAACAGAACCCCATCGGGATGATCGCCACCCGGTCACGGTCGTAGAAATCGTCCCTGTCGAGGCCCAGCCAGTCGCGCAGCCGGTCCCCGGATGGGTCGTGGAACGGGATGCCCGCCTCATGGACCCGGGCGCCCGGCGCCTGCCCCGCGATCAGTATCCGCGCGCCCGGGCGGAACCAGACCACAGGGCGCGGCATATGTGCCGTCTCCGTGGCAGCGAATCGCTCCGTACAAAGGCGGCACGCGGCAATGCGTCCCGGAAGCTCTGGACTATCCTCATT
This sequence comes from Tropicimonas sp. TH_r6, assembly GCF_033101155.1. Lineage (NCBI taxonomy): Bacteria > Pseudomonadati > Pseudomonadota > Alphaproteobacteria > Rhodobacterales > Roseobacteraceae > Tropicimonas > Tropicimonas sp. TH_r6. The sequence continues at coordinate 4,885 of NZ_JAWMPX010000032.1, read as the reverse complement.
CATGAAGGACAGACTATAACATGTTCCCTTTCCTTGCAAAATTTAGATCTTGCTATATTTCTAATATTATAGAAATATAGAGGCATGACAGATCACTCCCCCTGCCCCATCCCGCTGGAAATTGCGGCTTCGACTTTCGCCGCGCTCGGGTCGGAACAACGCCTCGGCGTGTTGCGCAGTCTCGTGCGCGCCGGCCCCGATGGGCTCTCCATCGGCCTGCTCGGCGAGCGCTGCGGCGTGACCGGGTCCACTCTCACCCATCACGTCCGAATCCTGACCCAGGCAGGGCTGGTCCACCAGACGAAAAAGGGGCGCAGCGTGATCTGCGCCGCCGTCGCCTATGGCGAGATCAAGGCCCTTTCCGATTTCCTCCTCTCCGAGTGTTGCGCCGATTGCGCGGCACCTGTCGAAGGCCATGACCATGACTGACACGACCCAATCCTCTTCCCGCCGGCCCGACTTCTGGCGGCGCGTCGATAAAGTCTGGCTGCTGATCGCCGCCATTCCAGCCGCGGTCGCCCTGCTCGACCCGCCGCAGGCCTGGCCGACGGTCGAATTTGCCCTGGGCGCCCTCGGTCATACAGCGCCCTTCATCCTCTTCGCCGTCCTCGCCGTGGCGCTCCTGAAGGCGACCGGCGCCGAGACCCTGCTCGCGCGGGCCTTCGAGGGGCGCGAAGTCCGCATGATCCTCCTCGCCGCCGGCGCTGGCGGGCTCTCGCCCTTCTGCTCCTGCGAGGTCATCCCCTTCATCGCCGCGATGCTGGCCCTCGGTGCACCGCTCTCGGCAGTCATGGCCTTCTGGCTCGCCTCGCCGCTGATGGATCCGGCCATGTTCCTGATCACCTCCGGCACGCTTGGCTGGGAATTTGCTGTCGCAAAGACCGTCTCGGCAGTGGCGCTCGGCCTTCTTGGCGGCTTCGGTGTGCGCCTCCTCGCCAATTCCCCCGTCTTCACCGACCCGCTGCGGGAGAAGCCGCAAATCGGTGGCTGCTGTGGTGCTCAGAGACCCTTTTCCGGCAAGCCGGTCTGGAAATTCTGGCCCGACCCTGCGCGCCGCGCCGCCTTCTGGGGCTCGGTTCGCGAGAATGGCCCTTTCCTCTTCAAATGGCTGCTGTTGGCCTATCTGCTCGAAGCCTTGATGCTGGAATACGTCCCCGCTGACGCCATAGCGCAGCTCCTGGGTGGCGAGGGCATCCGCCCGGTCTTCCTGGGAGCAATCGTCGGCGCCCCGGCCTATCTCAACGGCTACGCCGCCGTTCCGCTGATCGACGCCTTGCTGCAACAGGGAATGGCGCCAGGCGCGGCGATGTCCTTCGCCATCGCCGGCGGCGTGAGCTGCATCCCGGCCGCCGTTGCGGTCTGGGCACTGGTCAAACCGCGGGTCTTTGCCGGCTATATCGGCTTCGCCATGCTCGGCGCGCTGCTCGCGGGGCTCGGCTGGGGCGCCATCGCCTGAACGCGCCCCGCGAACCAACCGAGGCACGACGCAACAATGCGGCCAAATCGGTCGCATTGGCCGCATTTTGTCAACGACCTTGTAGAGCGCGCGGCCACAAAGCCATAATACAGCCCCAATACCCACCCATAGTTAACCGGAGTGAAACGCTATCTCTCCGATGGTAGCGGGTGGGACGATGCCGAGATCGGTTAATGATCGAATTTGACAATGTAAGTAAATCTTTCTGGACGGGCACGCAGCGCAAGGTGATCCTTGATCGCGCGAACCTGCGCGTCGAGGTCGGGCGTTCGCTCGGCATTCTCGCGCCCAACGGGGCCGGAAAGACGACGATCATCAACATGATGGCAGGGCTGGAGAAGCCCGACGAAGGCGAGATCCGCCGGTCCAGCAAGGTCTCCTTCCCGCTCGGTTTCATGGGGGGCGTTGTCAACCGCCACACGGCCACAGAGAACGCCCGCTACATTGCCCGGCTCTACGGGCTGGACCCCGATTACGTCGAAGCCTTCTCACGCTGGATGTGCGGGCTGGAGGAGTATTTCGACATGCCCGTGGGAACCTATTCCACCGGCATGCGCGCACGTTTCTGCTTCTCGCTTATGCTGGCGCTGGATTTCGACATTTACCTGATCGACGAGGGCATGCCGAACTCGACGGATGTCGAGTTCAACAAAAAGGCAGGTTCGATCCTTCGCGAACGCCTGACAAAAACAACCGTGGTGATAGTGTCACACCAGCCCACAACGCTGGAAAAATTTGCCCGAAGCGCCGCGGTGCTTCGCGGCGGAAGATTCCACATGTTCGACACCCTGGAAGAGGCGCGGCAGCTTTATGACTACCAAGGCTAGGAAATATCGCCTCAAAAGGGGCCAGCCCCTTGCGGATGCGGTCGCGCCTGCGGAAGCGGCGCCGGTCGAAACAGCAAAGGTGGATGCGGCCGAACCGTCGGCCGCGAAACCGCAGGCTCAAACCGGCGAACTTTCCTCGGCGGCGGAAGTCGCCTCGGAGACAGAGATCGCGGCAATTCGCAAGGAAGGCCTGACGGGCCGGCAATTGCGCATGGCACGGCGCGCGGCGCAGAAGCACGGGCTTGCCCCGACATCGGATTTCGACGCAGTACGCCTGCTTCGCTCCAGGGGCATCGACCCGTTCCGTCGTGCCCCTATGCTGGAGCTGGTCTCCAACCAGCAGGACAGCCCCTCTGGCGAGCAGATCCAGTTGCCACAGACCATGGTGCGCTCGGCCGCGCCGGCCACACAGGCCCTTGCGTCGACCCAGACGCAGGTCGAGATCCCTTCGAACCAGGCCGACGAGATCTTCCGCATCCAGCGCGACATCGCTGCCCGCCGGCGCCGCAAGACGATGCTGCTGCTGGCGCGCCTCGCCGTCTTCGTCCTGCTGCCGACGTTGATGGCTGGCTGGTATTTCGGCGTCATCGCCACGTCGACCTATGCGACCAAGTCCGAATTCGTCATCCAGCAGGCCGATTCCGCCGGCGCTACCGGGCTTGGCGGGCTGTTCCAGGGCACCGGGCTTGCCGTACAGCAGGACAGTACGACGGTGCAGTCCTACCTTCAGTCGCGCGACGCGATGATGCGGCTTGACGCGGACAAGGGGTTCAAGGCGCATTTCAGCCAGGACTGGATCGACCCGATCCAGCGCCTGCAACCGGACGCGTCCAACGAGGACGCCTACAGGCTCTATCAGCGCAATGTGAAAGTTGGTTTCGATCCGACCGAGGGCATTTTGAAAATGGAAGTCATCGCGGCCGAACCACGGGTCAGCCAGGACTTCGCCGAGGCCTTGATCGGCTATGCCGAGGAGCAGGTGGACAACCTGACGCAGCGGCTGCGCGAAGACCAGATGGCAGGCGCGATGGAGAGCTATGAAGGCGCCGAACAAAAGGTGCGCGATGCCCAACAGCAGGTGTTGGACCTCCAGGAAGAGCTCGGCGTTCTGGACCCGGTGACCGAGACCGGTGCAATCATGAACCAGATCTCCAACTTCGAGCTGCAACTCTATGAAAAACAGCTCCAGCTCGAGCAGCTGAAGGCCAATGCGCGGCCCAATCTCGCCCGTGTCAGCGGCGTGCAAGGGGATATCACGCGGCTGGAAGCGCTGATTGACAACTTGCGCAGCTCGATGACCGAAAGCGGCACGGGCGAGGCCTCGTTGGCGCGGATCTCCGGCCAACTCCGGATTGCCGAGGCGGAGCTGACCACCCGTCAGCTCCTGTTGCAGCAGGCCGCCCAACAGCTCGAAATGGCGCGGATCGAGGCCAACCGGCAGGTTCGCTACATGGCCATCGGCGTGCGCCCCGTGGCGCCGGACGAACCGACCTATCCGCGCGCCTTCGAGAATACACTGCTGGCATTCCTGATCTTTGCGGGTATCTATCTGATGGTATCGCTGACCGCTTCGGTTCTGCGCGAACAGATATCATCCTGACGGAGGCTCCCATGATCGACGTGAAAGTCGGCGACCTGGTGATCGGCAACAATCGCCCGCTCACCGTTATTGCCGGACCGTGCCAACTGGAAACGCTCGACCACGCGCTGATGATCGCCTCGACGCTCGCCTCCGCCTGCTCCGAGGCCGGGCTCGGCTTCGTCTTCAAGGCCTCCTATGACAAGGCCAACCGGACTTCTCTCTCCGGCAAGCGCGGACCGGGAATGGAAGCCGGCCTCGAGATCCTTGCCGAAGTCCGCGCACGCACCGGCTGTCCGACCCTCACCGATATCCACACCCCCGAGCAATGCGCGCCCGCCGCCGAAGCGGTCGACATTCTCCAAGTTCCAGCCTTCCTCTGCCGTCAGACAGATCTTCTTCTGGCTGCGGGCGAAACCGGCGCTGCGGTCAACATCAAGAAGGGCCAGTTCCTCGCTCCCTGGGACATGACCAACGTCGCCGAGAAAGTCGCCTCGACCGGCAACAGCCGCATCCTGCTAACAGAGCGCGGCAATTCCTTTGGATACAACACGCTCGTTGCGGATATGCGCAGCCTGCCGCAGATGGCATCGACCGGCTACCCTGTCGTTATGGACGCGACCCATGCAGTGCAGCAGCCCGGCGGTCTCGGCGGGGCCAGCGGCGGACAACGCGAGTTCGCCCCGGTGATGGCCCGCGCGGCCACAGCCTTGGGAATTGCGGCGGTTTTTGTCGAAACCCATGAGCAGCCGGACGCGGCCCCGTCGGACGGACCGAACATGATCCCGCTTCGAGAAATGCCGGAATTGCTGGGGATTCTCGCTTCTATCGACCGAATTGCGAAGGCCAGCCCCATTCGGCTTCAGACCGATCGGAAAAAGTGAAGTTTTTTGTCGGGAGGGTCTTGCGGCACCCAGCAGCAGGAAGTATCAACCGCTCCGCTGCTGGGGTGTAGCCAAGTGGTAAGGCAGCGGTTTTTGGTACCGTGTATCGTAGGTTCGA
>NZ_JAWMPX010000031.1:0-57849 GCF_033101155.1 Tropicimonas sp. TH_r6 | reverse complement strand
AGACTATATGGCCCCGGAAACCGGGCAGGAATGGGGCGGATATCGTACCTTTTCAGTACAAAGACGGGGAAATGCTGTGCGGAATCAAAGAAAGCAAAAGACCGCCCAAGGGCGGTCCGAAGCATTCCTGTAGCTGCGGGAGCAGCCGATCAATCGAAAGTGGTGGAAATCTGCTGGCTGAGCAGTTGGTTGGAGATGTCGGTCGACAGATCCTCGACGCCGGTTGAAATCGTCGACAGTACCGCGATGCCCAAGCCGACGATGGCGGCTGTCAACACGACCCAGTCAACGGTCACCGCACCGGAACTGTCCTGCAAGAATAGCTTCAACCGCTTCACACAAATCATCTTACGTCACTCCGGTTGGTTCAAATCGCGATCTTTCCCGGTCAGAATGGACCGGCAACAAATTCAAATTAACCTTTAAGCTGCTCTGCGGCAAGGTCCGGGGTGGGGTCGTCCGGCATCAATCGGCCCAACCTGTGACCTTGATGCGCAGAAAAGGGCATGAAATTCGACCCGTTGCGTATTCCCGCTGTGCGGATCGTCCAAACTCTGCGAGTCTGGCAGGCAAAACGACAAGAGCAGTGAACGGGAACGGGAGGCAGGCCAATGCGTCGCCCGATATGGACGGCCCTGGCGGTGTTTTCACTCGTCAGCGGTACAGCCCTGGCCCAGGAGGCGGGGAGCGCGAAGGAATTCACCTTCAAGCGCATCAAGGTTATCGAGCGCTCCTCCGGGGTGCGACGCGGGTTGGTGCAGATCGACCCCGAGGAACAGGCGCGGATGCTGGCGATCAATCCAGCCGTGCCGTCGGCACCGGATGCCAGGGCGGCGGCTGCGATCGCTGCGATCGGCGAAAAGGCTGCCGCGGCCGAAAAAGGGGCCGAACAAGGGGATGGGGCATCGAAGCCCGTGCCCAAGGCCTCTTATGCCTGGTACTGGGATCTGATCCCGCCGAATCTCGCCGAGAGCCGCTCCGGACGGATGGAAGAGGCCGTGGCGGCCCTGCGCAACGGACCCGGCGGGGCAACGGTGACGGCGCCGCGGCTCTCGAGCTTGCAGAACATTGCCGATACCTATGGTTCGGAGATCCTGAAGGCGACGGTTGGGACGAAAGTGTCACCGGCTCTGGTGCTGGCCGTGATCGGGATCGAATCGGCCGGGCGCAGGACGGCGGTGAGCCATGCCGGAGCGTCGGGGTTGATGCAGCTCATGCCGGCGACGGCAGAGCGCTTCGGGGTCTCCAATCGCAATGATGCCGCTCAGAACATCCGCGGCGGCGTTGCCTATCTCGACTGGCTCCTCGACCATTTCGACCGCGATCCGATTCTGGCGCTGGCCGGCTACAATGCCGGCGAGAACGCGGTGCGGAAAAATGGCGGCGTGCCGCCTTATGCGGAGACCCGGGACTATGTGCCGAAGGTGGTCGCGGCCTGGAATGTCGCCAAGGGGCTCTGCCTGACCGCGCCGCAGCTGGTCTCGGATGGCTGTGTCTTCCGGCGCGGCGCGCAGGTGGCGCAGGTGGTCGACAAGCCCTGACCCGCTTCTATTTGGGAGGAGGGCTCCGCATCACGCTTTCGCGGAAGCGGCGGTCTCGATCTCATGGCCCAGCGGCTGAACGCTCCCGTTTCACCAGTGTCAAACGGGAGCAGTCGCGCTGTGGCGATCAGGCGGCCCTGCGGGCGCCGGAACGGCGGCGGTGCCGCTTCTGCCCGTTCGGCCGCGCGGCTTGCGGTTTGCCCGAGCGTTTCGGCGTTTCGGCCTGGGATGGCCCCCAACGCGTCCCGCCCTGCACGGGGATGTCGGTCCCCAACGCTTTCTGGATTGCCTTCAGCTCTGACATCTCGGCCGGTGCGCAATAGGCAATGGCGGAGCCGTCGCGACCAGCGCGCGCGGTGCGCCCGATCCGGTGCACGTAGTTCTCCGGCACATTGGGCAGGTCGTAATTATAGACGTGGCGCACACCGGGGATGTCGAGGCCGCGCGCCGCGACATCGGTTGCCACGAGCACTTTCAGTTCCCCCGACTTGAACGCCTTGATCGCCCGTTCGCGCTGTCCCTGGGACTTGTTGCCATGGATTGCGCCAACAGAGTAGCCCGCCTTTTCCAACGCCCCTGCGAGGCGGTTGGCGCCGTGCTTGGTGCGGGTGAAGACCAGCGCCATGTCGGACCGATGGGCATCGAGATGGTTGATAAGCAGGCGGGTCTTGCCTGCCTGTTCGACGAAATGCAGAGCCTGGGTGACCTTGTCGGCGGGTTTGCCCGGAGGCGAAACCTCGACGCGGATCGGGTCGTTCAGATAGGCCTTGGACAGGTCTGACATCAGTTTCGGCATGGTGGCCGAGAAAAGCATCGTCTGCCGGTCTTTCGACAGCAGCGGCGCGATGCGCCGGAGCGCGTGGATGAAGCCCATGTCCAGCATCTGGTCGGCTTCGTCGAGCACGAGATAGCGGGTGAGGTCCAGCCGCACGGCCTTGCGTTCGATCAGGTCGATCAGCCGGCCCGGGGTTGCCACCAGCAGGTCGGTGCCGCGATGCAGCTTGTTGGTCTGGACGTTGAGCGAGGCGCCGCCAACGACGAGATTGACCTTGAGATGCGTGTCGCGGGTATAGGCGGCAAGATTATCTGCGATCTGCTTGGCCAGTTCCCGTGTCGGGGTGAGGATCAAACCGCGCACCGTTTTGGGGTCGGGCTTGGTGCCGGCTTTCAGCAGGTTATGGGCCATGGGCAAGCCGAAAGCGGCTGTCTTGCCGGTGCCGGTCTGGGCAATGCCCATCACGTCGCGCCCGGCAAGGGCGTGCGGTATGGCCTTGGTCTGGATCGGGGTGGGCTCGGTGATGCCCTGCTCGGCCAGCTTCTGGACGAGGCGCGGCGCCAGTCCGAGTGTTTCGAAAGTCATGTGTGTATTGTCCAATCGAGGAAGAGGCCCAAGGGCCGCATCCAATGAGAAATGCCGCCGTTCGGAGGGAACAGGCGGGCGCAGTCGGGTTGCGCGATGCCCTGACCTCGAAGCCGCATTGCTTCAGGGGCGTCATCGCGCCGGACCCCCCGCGTGATCTGGGAACCTGGGAAGAGGGACGTTCTGCGTCATCCGAAACGGGAGACTGCCATCTGCTCACGCGGCAGAAAACGTCTGAGGGGCAGATGGAGGTTCACGGGGACGTTGTCAACAGGTTTGACGCATTCGAGTCGATTGCGAGCGGTGGCGTTGCGCGCTAAAGGCGACGGAATCCGCGCCTGAGGCCCTATGCGGGGGCGCTTGGCGGTCCCGCCGGACATGCGTCTGTCACCTGTTTGCAAGCGGGGCTTGTTCGGGGCTGGCCGGGACAAAGTGAAGATCACATGGTTGCAGCCCGCCCTCTGGGGCAGGCGCTGGCATGGCCCAACCTGTGCTTTCGTATTTCCGCCCTGCCTGGCCGCGCCCCTGTCTTCAGATCGACATCTTGCGGAAGATGGGCTCCGGCACAGCGCGGATGATCATCATGATGTAGCGCCAGAAGAAGGGCGTGTAGATCACGTTTTTCTTCTTCTCCACGGCGTTGAGGATGCTGTCCGCAACCGCTTCCGGGGGAGCAACGAGGAACATGCCCTCAAGCCCCCAGGTCATCGCCGTATCGACGAAACCCGGTTTGACGGTGATCGCGTGAGCGCCTGAACGGCCAAGGCGGTTGCGCAGGCCGGACATATAGGTCGTGAAGCCGGACTTGGCGGCACCGTAGACATAGTTGCCGACGCGCCCCCGGTCGCCGGCCACCGAGCTGACGCCAACAATCGTGCCCGCGCCGCGCGCCTCCAGCAACGGCGCAAGGCCGTGCAGCAGGCGGGCGGGGCCGGTGAAGCTGTCGGCGACGGTGCCGTCGATCAGCGACGGGTCGGTGTCGATCTCTTCTTGCGGCGGCATGGAGCCGACGAAGACGGCGGCGTTGGGCGTGCCGTCGAGGTCCGCCATGCGGTCGAGGATGGGCTGGAACGTGCCGGGATCACGGGCGTCGAAGCGGAGCACCTCGGCCAATGGCGCACCGCGCAGACGGCAATCGGCAGCGGATGCTTCAAGGTCGGTCAAGTCCCGTCCGGCCAGCAGGAGCTGGGCGCCCTGTTCGGCGAGCTTGCGGGACAGGGCGCGTGCCATCGACGAGGTGGCGCCGAGGATGAGCCAGGTCTGCGGGGCAGTGTCGGTCATGCTTGGCTCCTCAGCGACAGGCGGCGGATCATATCGGTGGCATAGGCCTGCTCGGGATCGAGCGCGTTCACGATTCCGGTCCACGCGGCGCGCTCGGGATACATGGCGTCCATCTGCCCTGGTTCGGCGAACCCGTCCTTGGCGAGATAGACCCGGCCGTTTGCCTCCACTGCCATGGCGATCAGGGTCCGGATCATGCCGGCAGCCTCGTCGCGGGCGGGGAAATCGATGGCCAGCGTGTAGCCCTCCATCGGGAAGGACATCATGCCGCCGCGCCCCGGCCCCATGCGTTTGAGCACAGCGAGCGGCGAGGCGAGCCCGGCGCCGGAGACCCGCGAGAGCATGTCGCGCAGGATCTCGCGTTCGGCCAGCGGGACGACGCATTGAAACTGGTGAAAGCCGCGCTTGCCGTAGAGCCGGTTCCAGTCATGAATCTTGTCGAGCGGGAAGAAGTAGTCTTCCAGCGGTTTGACCACGGTGCGGCCGCGCTCGGGGATGCGGCGGTAATAGGCGGTGTTGAAGTTGCGCACGATCGGGCCGGAGAGGGCGAAATGCGGTGCGTTGAACGGGATGCTCTTGCCGCGCTTGGCAGGCGGGACAAGGCCGGGCCCGGTCTCGCCCTCCTCGAAGATGCCGCGCCCAAGCGCGTCGCCCTTGGCTGTGGCATCGATCCAGCCGACAGTATAGGTCGCCTGGCTCTCGTCGAGATGGGTGAAATAGCTGTCGAGATTCGGCACCCGGCGTTCGGTGACCATCATCACGTCGCCCTTGACCGGCAACATGCGCAATGTCGCGCGGGCAATGGGGCCGGTCTGGCCCATGCCACCGATGGTGGCGGCAAAGAGCGGATCCTCGGCCGTGATCTCGCGCGGTCCGTCCGGCGTGGCGAGGGTCAGGCCCTCGACATGCTGGCCGAAGCTTCCGAGATGGTGGTGGTTCTTGCCATGAACATCCATGCCGATGGCGCCGCCCACGGTGGCGAAACCGGTGCCGGGCAGGACGCTGGGCAGCCAACCTTTCGGCGCGAAATGGGTGACGATATCGCTAAGCCGGACGCCGGATTCGACCTCGAGCAGGCCGGATTCCGCGTCGAATCCGAGGAACCGGTCGAGCCGTGCGGTATCGATGGCGCGATTGTCGGAGTTCAGGCAGGCATCAGCATAAGAGCGGCGCTGGCCGAAGGCGGGGCAGGGGGTCTCGGTGGCGATCCGCGTGAGGGTCGCGGCGCGTTCGGGCCGGGCAAGCTGGCCCGAGGCCGTGTAGTAGCGACCCCAGCCGGTGTAATCGGTTTGCTTCCAGGTCATGGACAAGCCTTTTTCGAATGGCGTTCGGCGAGGGGGAAAATGGCCAGGCCGATGAGGATGGCGAACCACAGCGTGGTCAGGCGGATCACGGCGGTGGCCGGGACGGAGATTTCCAGCGGCACGCCTTGCAACTTGAGCAGTGCGATCATGGCGGCTTCGGCGCCGCCGACACCGCCCGGCGCGCCGGTCAGGCCGCCCGCCAGCGTGGAGAAGACGAAGACGGCGACGGCGTTCCAGAACGGGATCTCCGCGCCCATCCAGCCCAGCAGCAGGTAGAAAGCATAGCCCTCGGCGATCCATCCGACCGCGCCGAGCGCCATGGCCGGTGTGACCACGATGGCGCGGGAGAATTGCTTGAGCGAGCGGGCGGATTGGCGGACGCGCCCGAAGGCGCGCGGCCAGCGACCGGTTGTCCGGTAGGCGAGCGTTACGGAGGCAGCGAGCAGGCGGGGGCGGGTGGCGATCCAGGCGGCGATCAATGCGAGCAGGACGACGGGTGCGGCACCGGTGATGCCTGCGGTTGAGAGTGCGAGCGCCAACGCGAGGATCATGCCCATGGCCGCGAGGTCGGAGGCGCGATCGACGAGGACGAGCGGTGCCGTGCGCTCCACGTTCCAGCCGGTTTCGCGTTTGAGCCAGCGCATGCGGATCAGCTCGCCGACACGGCCGGGCGTGACCGTCATGGCGAAACCGCCGAGAAAATGCCGGACATCCTGCAAGAGACCGGTCGGCAGGCCAAGCGTGCGGGCGAAGAGGTGCCAGCGGGCGCTGCGAAAGAGGTAATTGACCAGTGACAGCGCCAGCAGGGCCGCAACCTGTCCCCAGCTCAGCTTGCCGAGCTGGTGCAACGTTTCCTCCCAGCCAGTCGCCGCCGCGAGGCCCGCGAGCCCGACGAGGAAAAGGCCCAGAAGGCCGCCAATGATGGCAATGTCACGCCAGCGCCGGCTGGTCGTGGCTCGGGTCGGGGTCACGGAAGGATTGCTCATGCTCGTCATCATTATCGCCCGGCTAGCGGGCAATTGCGGCTGTATTATGAAACTGTTTCCACCTTGGCGAAGGAAAATGCACCCCTCGGCCCGGCTTTTGACCCGGCCTTGTGGCATTTGCGCGATGGCCGCCGCGAAGACGTGATCAGAACAGGCTGCCCTGCTCCGGCTTGTCCTTGTACTCCCGGGACGTCCGCGTCGCCCCGAGCTTGAGCCGCCCGTCGGCGAACTGGATTTCCAGCGCCCGTGCCGTTTCGGCCTCTGCCTTGGTCGTCACGATCCGCTCTCCCACCCGCACGACCGCATAGCCGCGTCGAAGCGTCTCCTCGTAGCCGAGGCTTTGCAAAACCCGGTCCAGCGCCGTCAGACGCTCCGTGCGGCGGGTCAACAGATCCTTGCCGGCCGCCGAAAGCCGACGTGTCCTGTCTGCAAGCGCCTCTTCGCCCCGCGTGATTTCCCGACGCAGGGGGATCGGGCTGAGCCGGGCGGACAGCCTGTCCAGATCCTGACGCGCCCGGTCCCTTCGCCGCTCCAGCGCCGGTTCAAGCCGGTCGGCCTGGACCTTCAATCGCGCCGACAGCCCGTCGAGTCGCTGCGTCAGCACGGTCGGCCGCAGCGCGGCGCTGCCCTGCGCAAGCCGGACCTGCCGCCGCTGCACCCCGGCTTTCAGCGCGGCAGGCAGACGGTCGGTGGCGTGGTCCAGCCGTTGGCGCGGCCCTGCCAGCAGCGTGTCGGGGCGGGGCAGCGCGCGGGACAGATCCCGCAGCCGCTCGCCCCGCCGCGTCATACCGCGCAGCAGCGCGCCAGAGAGCCGTGCGCTCTGGCTGTCCAATTGGGACAACAGTTCCAACCGCACCGGCACCGCCATTTCGGCGGCCGCGGTGGGCGTGGGGGCGCGACGGTCGGAGACAAAGTCGATCAGCGTCGTGTCAGTCTCGTGGCCGACCGCCGAAATCAGCGGGATCTGGCTCGCCGCGGCCGCTCGCGCCACGATCTCCTCGTTGAATCCCCAGAGATCCTCGATCGAGCCGCCGCCCCGGGCGACGATCAGAACATCCGGTCGCGGCAGCGCGCCGCCGGGCGTCAATGCGTTGAACCCCTCGATGGCCGCAGCCACCTGGCCCGCGCAATCGCGCCCCTGCACGGCCACCGGCCAGACCAGCACCTTGCGTGGCATCCGGTCCCTGAGCCGGTGCAGGATATCGCGGATCACAGCGCCGGAGGGCGAGGTCACCACGCCGATGATTTCGGGCAGGAAGGGCAGGGGGCGCTTGCGCTCGGCGGCAAAGAGCCCTTCCGCCTCCAGCTGCTTCTTGCGCTTCTCCAGCATCGCCATCAGCGCGCCAGCGCCCGCCGGCTCGACCTGTTCTGCGTTGAGATTGTATTTCGACTGCGCCCCGAAGGCCGTCAGCCGCCCCGAAACGATGACCTCCATGCCTTCTTCGGGCACGACCGCGAGCCCGGCGACCTGACCCTTCCAGGTCGTGCAAGCGAGCACGTTCCGCTCGTCCTTGATGTCATAATAAAGATGTCCCGAGCGCGCCTTGAACACGCGCCCGACTTCGCCGCGCACCCGAACGCGGCCAAAAGCGCCCTCCAGCGTCTTTTTCACCGCCCCGGAAATCTCGGAGACGGTGAATTCGGGAGCGTTCGACCCCTTGTCCGGGTCGCCAAAGTCGTCGTCGAGAAGGTCGGACATGGGCTGCTCTCCTGCCGTTTCGGCCAACCTATCGCGCGGCGTCAGGGATGAAAACCGGTGGCGCTACCGATGCGGCTTGTGGGCGACTGTCACGAAATGACTGACCGAGAAGAAGAAGCGCCCGGCCTGCGCCAGAGCATGCTGCTCCTCAGCCCATGCGGCGGCCTCGGCAGCCCCCATATGTCCATTCGCCACCGCGTAGCGTTCCATCAGCCGGAGCAACATGAAGGCAAGCCCGTCCGGCCGCAGCTCGCAATCGCACAGTGTCACCGGGTCGGTGCCATCGACGACAAAGCCGGCTTCGCGCATGAGTCCGGGCAGATGCGCCGGCAGGTCGAGATGGACCGCGTGCCGATCCCAAGAAGCGCACATCCGGGCCATTCGCTCGGGATCGTCGCTATGCCAGACCATCGAGCCGAAATGGATATCCCCGAGAACCAGCCGCCCGCCGGGCCGCAGGATTCGAGAGGCTTCGGCAAGGGCCGAGGGCACGTCGGAGAGGTATTCGAAGACCTGCACGGAGAGCGCCTTGTCCGCCAGCCCATCAGCGAGCGGCAACGCGTCGGCCGTTCCGTCGAGGATGCGGGTGTTGGAGCTTTCCCGGCAGCGCTCTTGCGCCGCTCCCCGCATATCCGCGCTCGGATCGACGCCGATAACCTCGCCGCTCTCCCCGACCGCGCGCGCCAGTTCCAGCGTCAACAGCCCGTTGCCGCAGCCGATATCGACGATCCGGTCGCCGGGCCCCGGCCGCAACCGGTCGAACGATTCCCGCCTGCGCCGCGTGATGTCTGCCCCCTGGTAGCATTGCTCCAGCAGGCGCGTCGTGTCCGCGTCGAATTCCAGCATCTGTCCTCCCCTTCGCCCGGACAGGCTACCAGAGCGCCGATCCGATACCAAATGCCCGCTTGCGAACGCTTGTGATCCATCCGCGCCGCTCCTAGAAGAAAGCCGACCGAGGAGACGACATGAACATATTGGTATTGGGCGGTGGCGGCCGCGAGCATTCCCTGGCCTGGGCAATCCTGCAAAACCCGAAATGCGACCGGCTGATCGTGGCGCCCGGCAATGCCGGCATTGCCCAGATCGCCGAATGCGCCAGCTTCGATATCTGCGATGGCAGCGCCGTGGTCGAGTTCGCGGAAGCCGAGAGCATCGACTTTGTTGTCGTCGGTCCCGAGGCGCCGCTTGCCGCCGGCGTGGCCGACCGTCTCGCCGAGGCCGGCATTCCCGTCTTCGGCCCCTCTCGCGAGGCCGCCAGGCTCGAAGCCTCCAAGCGTTTCACCAAGGAGATCTGCGACGCCGCCGGCGCTCCCACCGCCGCCTGGGCCCGGTTTGACGAGGTCGAGGCCGCGAAGGCCTATATCCGGCAGCAGGGCGCTCCCATCGTCATCAAGGCCGACGGGCTGGCCGCCGGCAAGGGTGTGATCGTGGCAATGACCGAGGCGGAAGCGCTTGCGGGCGTCGAGGACATCCTCGGCGGCGCCTTCGGCGCGGCTGGCGCGGAAGTGGTGATTGAAGAATTCATGGATGGCGAGGAGGCGAGCTTCTTCGTCCTCTGCGACGGCGAAATCGTTCTCCCCGTTGGCACCGCGCAGGACCACAAGCGCGTCGGCGAAGGCGATACCGGCCCCAACACGGGCGGCATGGGCGCTTATTCCCCCGCCCCGATCATGACCGATGAGCTCGTCGAGGCGACGCTGGAACAGATCGTCAAGCCGACCATGGACGAGATGGCCCGGCGTGGCACGCCCTATCGCGGCGTGCTCTATGTCGGGCTGATGATCAAACACGGCAAGCCGCGGCTGGTCGAATACAATGTCCGTTTCGGCGACCCGGAATGCCAGGCGATGATGATGCGGCTCGGCGCCCAGGCGCTGGACCTGCTGCTCGCCGCCGCCGAAGGACGCCTCGCCGAGCGCCATGTGAACTGGGCCGAGGACCACGCCATGACCGTCGTACTCGCGGCCGATGGCTATCCCGGGGTCTATGAGAAAGGCACCGTGATCAACGGGCTCGACGCCCTGCCCGAGACCAGCTGGGAGATGATGTTCCACGCCGGGACCTCCGAGGCGGATGGCAAGATCACCGCCACCGGTGGCCGCGTCCTCAACGCCACGGCGCGCGGGCGCACGCTGCAGGAAGCCCGCGACCGCGCCTATGCCATGGCCGAGGCCGTGGGCTGGCCGCAGGGCTTCTTCCGCCGTGATATCGGCTGGCGCGCGCTCGACTGAGCGCTGCCAAAACGGGGAGGGGAGCATGAAACGCTATATTGCGCCGGTCCTGATCGGCTTGATCGGGAGT
The DNA here is from genome assembly GCF_033101155.1 of Tropicimonas sp. TH_r6. Lineage (NCBI taxonomy): Bacteria > Pseudomonadati > Pseudomonadota > Alphaproteobacteria > Rhodobacterales > Roseobacteraceae > Tropicimonas > Tropicimonas sp. TH_r6. Next base: position 47,377 of record NZ_JAWMPX010000031.1, on the reverse strand, counting down.
GCCGTCCTGATCTCGCTGGGCGTCTGGCAGGTCCAGCGCCTCGCCTGGAAGGAAGCGATCCTGGCCGAGATCGAGAGCGGCATCCTCGCCGCCCCCGTCCCGGTCCCGCAATCGCCCGACCCGGCGGATGACCAGTATCTCCCCGTCCGGGTCACCGGCCAGCCCGATCCTCGCGAGCTGCATTTCCTCGTCTCGACCCGCAAGCTCGGCCCCGGCTTCCGCATCATCACCGCTTTCGAGACGGATACCGGCCGTCGCCTCCTGCTCGATCACGGCTTCGTTCCGACCGATGCCAAGACCGCCCCGCGCCCGCCGCAGCTGCTCACCGTCACGGGCAATCTGCACTGGCCGGAGGAGCGCGACCGCTTCACCCCCGAGAACGACCCGGAGACGAACTACTGGTATGCCCGCGAGGTCCCCCTCCTTGCGAAAGAGCTGAACACCGAGCCGACCCTCGTCATTGCCCGCGAAATCACCCCCGCCGACCCGTCGATCACCCCCCTGCCGGTCGACACGACCGGCATCCCCAACGACCATCTCGGCTATGCTGTCACCTGGTTCGGCCTCGCCGCCTGCTGGTTGGGGATGACAGCGCTGCAACTCTGGCGTATCTCACGCCGCAACCCTTGACCCGCCAGGCAAAGAACCGGTCCGCCCGACTTCTTCTGTCCAGAAATATCCCCGCCGGAGGTTCCAGCACCCGCAACAGGCGGCGACGCAGGACCAAAAGCGCCCGAGAGACACGAGAGAGACAATGAAATACATCTCCACACGCGGCCAGGCCCCGGTCCTCTCCTTCGAGGAAGCCATGCTCACCGGGCTCGCCCGGGATGGTGGCCTCTATGTCCCCGAGACCATCCCGCAGCTTTCGACAGGCGAAATTGCCGCGCTGGCAGGTCTCTCCTATGAAGACGCCGCCTTCCGCATCATGCGCCCCTTCGTCGGCGACAGCTTCACCGATGACGAGTTCCGCGAGATCATCGCCAAGGCCTATGCCGGCTTCGGCCACACCGCCCGCGCGCCGATGGTCCAGCTTGGGCCGAACCACTTCCTGTTGGAGCTGTTCCACGGGCCGACCCTGGCCTTCAAGGACTTCGCCATGCAGCTCATCGGCCAGCTCTTCCAGGTGGCCCTGAAACGGCGCGGCGAGAAGGTCACGATCGTCGGCGCGACCTCCGGCGATACCGGCTCGGCCGCCATCGAGGCCTTCCGTGGCCTCGACGCTGTCGATGTCTTCATCCTCTTCCCGCATGGTCGCGTCTCCGAGGTCCAGCGCCGCCAGATGACCACGCCCTCCGAAGCCAATGTCCACGCCCTTGCCGTGGATGGCGATTTTGACGATTGCCAGGCGCGGCTCAAAGACATGTTCAACCATTTCGAGTTCCGCGACGAGGTCCGCCTCGCCGGGGTCAACTCGATCAACTGGGCCCGCGTCCTCGCCCAGGTCGTCTATTATTTCACCGCCGCCACCGCCCTCGGCGCGCCGCACCGCAAGGTCTCTTTCACCGTGCCGACGGGCAATTTCGGCGATATCTTCGCCGGCTATATCGCTCGCCGCATGGGCCTTCCGATCGAAGAGCTGGTGATCGCCACCAACCAGAACGACATCCTCCACCGTGCGATCACCTCGGGCGGCTACACGACCTCCGGTGTCATCCCCTCGATCTCGCCATCCATGGACATCCAGGTCAGCTCGAATTTCGAACGTGTGCTCTTTGACGCGTATGACCGGGACGGCTCCGCTGTTGCCCAGCTCATGGAAGAGCTGAAGACGGACGGCGGCTTCACCATCTCGCAAGGTGCCCTGCAGAGCCTGCGCGAGACTTTCGCCTCCGGGCGGGCGTCGGAAGAAGAAACCTCGACCACGATCAAACGCCTCTTTGCCGAAACCGGCGAGATCCTCTGCCCGCATTCGGCGGTCGGGGTGAAGGTCGCGGAGGAGCAACTCGGCGCCACGCCGATGATCACGCTCGCCACCGCCCATCCGGCCAAGTTCCCTGACGCGGTCGAAGCCGCCACCGGAAATCGCCCGCCGCTTCCCAATCGCATGGCGGACCTGTATGAGCGTCCGGAACGCGTGACCCGTGTCGAAAATGATCTCGACGCGTTGGAAACACTCATAAAAGAAAGGCGCGCCTCTTGAGCGTCAGGCTGGACAGATTGCCCAACGGCCTCCGCATCGTGACAGAGACGATGCCGGGGCTTGAATCCGCAGCGCTTGGCCTCTGGGTCAATGCTGGCGGTCGGCACGAGCGGGTGGACCAGAACGGGATCGCCCATTTTCTCGAACACATGGCCTTCAAGGGCACGCAGCGCCGCTCGGCGCTGCAGATCGCCGAGGCGATCGAGGATGTGGGCGGCTTCATCAACGCCTATACCTCGCGCGAGGCGACGGCTTATTACGCCCGCGTGCTGAAAGCGGATGTGCCGCTGGCGCTGGACGTGATCTCCGATATCGTTCTCAACCCGGTCTTCGCGCCGGAGGAAATCGAGGTCGAACGCGGGGTGATCCTGCAGGAAATCGGCCAGTCGCTCGATACGCCGGACGATATCGTCTTCGACTGGCTGCAAGAGGCGGCGTATCCGGAGCAGGCGCTCGGACGAACCATCCTCGGGCCGTCGGAGCGGGTGTCGGGCTTCGCGCGGGAGGATCTCGCGGGCTTTGTCGCCGAGCATTACGGACCGGGACAGATGGTGCTCTCGGCGGCGGGGGCCGTGGACCACGACCAGATCATGCGGCTTGCGGAGGCGGCCTTCAGCCACCTTCCGGCGGTGGATCTGAGCTCGCATGACGTGGCCCGGTTCCAGGGTGGTGAAAAGCGGGAGATCAAGGAGCTGGAACAGGTCCATTTCGCTCTCGCCCTCGAAGGCCCGGCCTATTCTGACGATGATATCTACACCGCGCAGATCCATGCCACGCTGCTCGGTGGCGGCATGTCCTCGCGGCTTTTCCAGGAAATCCGCGAAAAGCGCGGCCTGTGCTATTCGATCTTCGCCCAGGCAGGCGCCTATGCCGATACCGGTATGATGACGCTCTATGCCGGCACCTCCGGAGAGGATATTGCCCAACTCGCCGAGCTGACCGTGGACGAGCTCAAACGCGTGGCCGACGATGTGACCGAGGCTGAAGTGCAGCGGGCGCGGGCGCAGATGAAGGCTGGGTTGCTGATGGGGCTGGAAAGCCCGTCGGCGCGGGCCGAACGGCTGGCGCGGCTGGTGGCGATCTGGGATCGCGTGCCGCCGCTGGAAGAAACGGTGGCTCGGATCGAGGCGGTCAACCGGACCCGCGTTGCGGAGTTCGCCGGCAAGCTCATCGGATCGAAACAGGCTGCGCTGGCGCTTTATGGGCCGGCCTCGCATGCGCCAAGCCTTGGGGCGCTTCAGGAGAGGCTCGCGGCCTGATGATGCGGCTTGGCCGGAAAAAGGTGAAGATCGTCACTGAGCGGATGATCCTGCGCCCGCCGGTGCATGGCGATTTCCGCGCCTGGTCCAGCCTGCGCACCGATTCCCGCGACTTTCTCGAGAAATGGGAGCCGCGCTGGACCTCCGACCACCTGTCGCGCAAGTCCTTCGCCAACCGTGTCTACTGGGCGCAGCGCTCGCAGCGCACCGGCTCGGCCATGCCGCTCTTCCTGATCCGGCGCGAGGGCGGTGTGCTCATCGGCGCCATCACGCTCGACAATATCCGACGCGGCCCCGCCCAGGCCGGTACGCTGGGCTATTGGATCGGTGCGCCTTTTGCCCGACAGGGCTATATGCGCGAGGCGATCCAGGGCGTCGTCCACCACGCGTTCGAAAAGCTCGATCTGAGCCGGGTCGAGGCTGCCTGCCTGCCCGAGAACGCCGCCTCGCGCGGCTGTCTCGAGAAGGGTGGTTTCAAATACGAGGGCGTGGCGCAGTCCTATCTCCAGATCAACGGCCGCTGGCGCAATCACGTGCTCTACGCCAATCTGCGCCCGGACCGTCGCGGCCGTACCGGGATCGGCTGATCACGCCCACGCGGCGTCGGCGACACGCGCCCCTGCGGCAAATCCATGAGACGTCCGGCGTCTTCCCGAGTCGGAGCTACGACGGTCAACGCCCCGCTTTCCGTGTCGGCCATGGTCCGGAACATCTCACGCCCTGTCTCTGCGCATCGGTCGGTTGTCATGCATTATGAATCCGCTTGCTTCAGCCCGCTTGGCCCGGTCCCGGCGGCGCTCGCGAGGGCGTGAACAGAAACCGTGTCGATTTTTGTCCGATTCGTGGGATGATCGCTGAAATCCCGACGCCACCCGCCGGAGACCGCTTCATGTTTCGCCTCTTCCTGACGCTGCTTGCCGCCTTGTCCCTCACCGCCCTTGCCGCGCCGGCCCAGGCGCAGGACCGCCGCCCGAGCCATTGCATCGCTCTGGTCGAGAATACGCCCGGGCTCGAAGTGATCTGGCGCGCCGGCTTCCGCGATGGGCTGCCGAAGGACACGGTTCGGCTGAGTTTCATCGACCACTCGATGTACCTGCTGCAGACCGCCGGCGGGGTGACGGCGGTCACCGATTACAACGGGTTCATTGGCCCGGAGCCGCTTGTGCCGGATGTGGTGACGATGAACCAGTCACACAGCTCGCATTGGACCGCGCTTCCGGACCCGGCCATCCCCCATGTGCTCAAGGGCTGGGACGAGCTTGGCGGCGCGGCGGCGCATCACCTCGATCTCGGCGAGATGCTGGTGCGCAACGTGACGACGGATACCCGCTCGCCTTGGGGCGAGGGCGTGCGGCGCGACGGGAATTCGATCTTCATCTTTGAGGTGGCCGGGCTGTGCATCGGCCATCTGGGGCATCTGCATCACATCCCGAGCCCGGAGCAATTCGCCGCCATCGGCCGGTTGGACGTGGTCATGGCGCCGGTGGATGGCGGCATGACGCTGCCGGTGCCGTACATGATCCGGGTGCTGAAGGAACTGCGCAGTTCCATTGTCCTGCCGATGCACAATTTCTCCGGCGGCACGCTCGACGTGTTCCTGCAGGGGATGTCCGAGGCCTTCCGGATCGAGCGGCGGCAGGAGCGCTCGCTCGAGGTCTCCCTGCGCAGCCTGCCCTCGGAGCCGACCGTGATCGTGCTCGAACCGCGCTTCCTCGGCTTCGACGATGACGGCTTGTAACATCTGACAGCCCATCTTGCGCCTGCCGCGCCGGCATGGTTCACCGGCCTGAGAAGGAGTCGCGAGGATGCTGAACCCGGCCGGGACCGATCTGGAAAAGAGCCTGCGCGCGGCGCTGCCGCCGGGTTGTTTTCGTGCGATTGCACTGCAGTACCTCGAAGAGCTGCGCGGCCGGTTCCATTGTCCCGATGCGCTGCTGCTGACCCCGGCCAGCCGCGAGGAGGTGGCCGAGATCCTGCGTCAGGCCTCGGCGCGGCGCGTTCCGGTCGTGCCCTATGGCGGCGGGACCGGGCTTGTCGGCGGACAGGTTGGCGTGGGGTTGCCACGCCCGATCCTGCTCTCGCTCGAACGGATGGACGCGATCCGCTCGGTTCACCCGAAGGAGAACCTGATGGTGGTCGAGGCCGGTGCGATCCTGGCCAATGTGCAGGCCGCGGCGGAGGCGGCGGGCCGGCTCTTCCCGATCTCGCTCGCCTCGGAAGGCTCGGCCCAGATCGGCGGCTTGCTGGCGACCAATGCTGGCGGGGTCAACGTGCTGCGCTACGGCAATGCGCGGGAGCTGTGCCTGGGGGTTGAGGCGGTGCTGGCCGATGGTTCGGTGTTGCGCGGGCTGAAGCGGCTGCGCAAGGACAATACAGGTTATGACCTGGGCAACCTGCTGATCGGCTCGGAAGGAACGCTTGGTGTGATCACGGCGGCCTGCCTGCGGCTTGTGTCGTGCCCGGCCTCGCGTGGGGCGGCGATGATGGTTGTCGACAGCCCCGATGCGGCGCTGACGCTGCTGGGGATGGCGCAGGAGCGCTTGGCCGAGGGCGTCTCGGCCTTTGAACTCATCCACCGGACCGGGCTGGGTTTCATCGCCGAGACCATGCCGCATGTGCGCCAGCCTTTTGCGTCGCATCCCGAATGGTCGGTGCTGATCGATCTCGGCCTGTCTGGCGGGTTGGAGGCGGATGCCGCGCTGGAGGCATTGTTCGAGACGGCGGCGGAAGCGGGGCTGGTCAGCGATGGCGTGATCGCCTCCAACGCGGCCCAGCGAGCCGCCTTCTGGACCCTGCGCGAGTCGATCCCCGAGGCGAACCGGTTGATTGGCGCCGTGACCTCGCATGACATCTCCGTCCCCATCGAAACGGTCCCGGAGTTCATCGCCCGGGCGCGCGCGCTTGTGGCCGGGTTGGGGCCATTCCGCATTAATTGCTTCGGCCATCTGGGCGACGGCAACCTGCATTTCAACACCTATCCGCCGCGCGGACAGGACCGGGAAGCCTATGCAGACCGGCGGGAAGAGATCAGCCGCAAGGTCCATGACCTCGTCGAGGCGTTTGACGGCTCGGTCAGTGCCGAGCACGGAATCGGCCGGTTGAAGGTCGGGGATCTGGAGCGCTATGGCGATCCGGCAAGCCTGGTGGCGATGCGCGCAATCAAGACGGCGCTGGACCCGGTCGGAATCCTCAATCCAGGGGCTGTGCTCCGGGAGGCTTAGCGTCGGTGGCGTGATCTCGGGGCGGAGGTTCAGGTGCCCTCGAACGAGCAGAGCGCGTGCACATCCATGCCCATCGCTTCGAGCTTGGCGCGGCCGCCGAGTTCGGGCAGGTCGATGACAAAGGCGCAGCCGATGACATCGCCGCCGAGCCGTTCGATAAGCTTGATGCCAGCCTCGGCCGTGCCGCCGGTTGCAAGCAGGTCATCGACAACGAGGACCCGGGCACCGGGCTCGATTGCGTCGTCATGGACCTCGACCACGGCCTCGCCATATTCCAGCGTGTAGGCTTCGGAGATCACGGGACCGGGCAACTTGCCCTTCTTGCGGATCGGCACGAAACCGATGGAGAGCTGGTGTGCGACAGCGCCGCCGAGGATGAAGCCGCGCGCCTCCAGCCCAACCACACAATCGATGGGTGTGCCGGCATAGGGGTGCAGGAGCTGGTCCACGGCGATGCGCAGCCCGCGCGGATCGGCGAAGAGTGTGGTCACGTCGCGGAACATGATCCCTTCATGGGGGAAATCGGCGATGGTGCGGATGTAATCCTTGACGGTCTTGTGAGATGCCATGGCTCGCGTTCCTTCCTGACTGACCAGCGCCGTATGCGGCGGCGCCAATGAAACGGTTGGGGCTGGTTTGGGCAAGGGGATACGGGGCGAAGGGCGCGGCCTGTGCCAAGATGACGCCTATTGGCAGCCCTTGCTGAGAGACGTCGATCTCTGGACTGATGTTTGTTTGGTCTCTTCGCGGATGTCATCCGACCAATGTCGCTTCGAGCCGTTTGCGGACGCTGGAACTGAGCGCCTTTTGGCATGGAAACAAGGCGAAGCCGCCATGCCAGCGCGCAAGCAGCGAACGTCCCTTCGGGCCGCATCCCTGTCGCGGCTCCCGGAGCAAGGCCAGAGCGGCTTTTCCGATTCAAGCTGGTTCTGAAATGCGTTAACGCTGGGCAACCGGCCCATTTGGCCGGGTCCGAGCGGACGAACGGGACGAAAACGTGCATCTGAGTCAGGAAAACGCGGATGATTGGTGGGAGGTCGAGGCGCTGCTCGACCTGTGCTTTGCGCCCGGGCGGGAGGCTCTGTCCTCCTACCGGCTGCGCGAGGGCGTCGAACCGGTCGCGCAACTCTGCCTGACGGCGCGCGAAGACGGCATCCTCGCGGGCGCGATCCGCGTCTGGCCTGTCCGCGTATCGGGACGCAACGCGGCCCTGATCGGGCCGGTCGCCGTGCACCCGACGCGGCAGGGCGAAGGGTTGGGCGGGTTGATGATTCGTGACGTGGCGGAGCGGGCCGGCGAGATCGGCTGGTCACGCATGCTGCTGGTCGGCGATGCGCCCTATTACGGGCGGTTCGGATTCCGGCGGCTGGACGGGGTGTCGATGCCCCCGCCAACAAACCCCGAGCGCGTGCTCGGCATTGGTGACTGGCAGGGGATTTCCGGAAAGGTTGTGCGCGCGGCCGGGGCAGGCCACCCGCCGAGCCATCAAGGCTGAGGCGGCCCCATGTCGTAGCCGTAATTCGGCCGGACGCCGCGCCGTTCGGATTCATTGGCAATGGTCTCGCAGACCCGGTCTACGGCGCCCCAGATGGTCACGGAGTCTCCGGCCAGCCGGCGGTTGCGACGCAGCACGGAGCGGATCAGGTCGATCTGGTCGGCCGGCAGGTTCCATTGCACATCGGCGGCTTCGCCGGATTCGGGCGGCATGTACCCACGCCAGGCAATGCGCGTGAGAACACGGCGCGCGGTGTCGCTCCGCGTTCTTGGAATGTCGACTATCAGAGTATCTGTCACGTCTCTACGCTCTCCCCAACGCGGTGTGCCGGTCAGGGCACTGGTTACCCGGTCCGACGCGCGTTGACGGACCTCATTCATGTACCGATGACAGGTTGGGGATGATATGCGCCAGCCACTCGCGCTAAACGGCTGCCCCCTGTCCTCTAAACTATGCTAAGTTGCAGAGCGGAAAAGCTCAAGCACCGCACAGATCGCAAATGACTGTCTTTTTGTCTATCGCGTGGCTCCGGTCCCGTGATCGCGTGATGAGACAGACTATCCCTCACGCCTCAGCCTTGTTGGCGCAGCCAGTCCATCACCGCCGAACGCACCGATTGCGCCCCTGCCGCCCGGGCCTCGTCGATCACCTCGCGGACTTCCGCGAGATTCGAGCGGCGCAGCAGATGCTTGACCGGCCCGATGGAAGCCGGCCGCATAGACAGTGTCCGGAAGCCCATCGCCGAGAAACAGAGCGCCTCGACCGGACGCCCGGCATCTTCTCCACAGAAACTCAGAGGTGTCTTCGTCTCTGCGCAGCGCATGACGATCCATTCGAGGAAAGTCAGGAAGGAGACGTTGAGCGTGTCGTAGCGTCGCCGCACGCGTTCATTCTCGCGGTCGGCTGCAAAGAAGAACTGTTTCAGGTCATTGCCGCCCACCGAGATGAAATCGGCCAGTTCGAAGAACTGCTTGGGCGCGAAGGCGAGGCTCGGCGTCTCCAGCATCGCTCCGACCTCGACCTTCGAGGGCAACGGATGGCCAAGCCGCTCCTCGCGGTCCAACTCGTCGAGAAATTGCTGACGCGCGGCGAGGAACTCCTCGAACTGCGCCACGAAGGGGAACATGATCGAGAGCGGACGCCCATTGGCCCCCCGGATCAGCGCCTGGAGTTGCATGCGCATGACGCCCGGCTTGTCGAGGCCGACGCGGATGGCGCGCCAGCCAAGCGCCGGGTTGGGCTCGTCCTGCGGCTTCATGTAGGGCAGCACCTTGTCGGAGCCGATATCGAGGGTGCGGAAGACGACACGCTTGCCCTCGGATGCGTCGATCACGCGGGAATAGGTGGCGGCGAGATCCCCCCGGCTGGGCAGCTTCGAGCGGACGAGGAATTGCAACTCGGTCCGGAACAGGCCGACCCCTTCTGCACCCGAGGATTTCAGCGAGGGCAGGTCGTCCATCAAACCGGCGTTCATGTCGAGCCTGATGGTCGGGCCGTAGACCGTGGTGGCGGGGACCCGGCGAATTGAGGCGTATCGCTCCTGCGCCTTGGTCATCATCGCCATCTTGTCGCGGAAGGCGATCGCGACAGATTCCTCGGGGCGCAGATGCACGATCCCCTGCTCGCCATCGACCAGCAGGTGGTCGCCATTGAGCGCCTCGGTCGTGATGCGCTCGCAATTTATCACCAGCGGGATGGCCAGCGCGCGGGCGACAATCGCCGCATGAGAGCCGACGGAGCCTTCTTCGAGCACGATCCCCTTGAGCCCGCGCCCATAGGCCAGCAACTCGCCCGGCCCGATATTGCGCGCCACGAGAACGGGATTGTCCGGCATCTCGACGCCGGTATCGGAGCCTTGGCCGGTCAGGATGCGGAGCAGGCGGTTCGACAGATCGTCGAGATCGTGCAGCCGCTCGCGCAGGTAGGGGTCCGGGACCTGCTCCATGCGGGCGCGGGCTGTGGTCTGTTCCTTCTCGACTGCGGCCTCGGCGGAGAGGCCGCGCGATATATCCGCCTGCATCCGCCGCATCCAGCCCTTGGAATTGGAGAGCATCCGGTAGGCTTCCAGCACCTCGCGCTGGTCCTTGTCGGCGACATCGGTCTGGGTGAGCATCTCATCGACCGAGACCCTCAACTTGTCGATGGCAGCCTTCAGGCGGGCAAGTTCGGCTTCAGCATCGTCGGAGAAAGGGTTCGTGACAACGACGCGGGGTTCGTGCAGCAGCACATTTCCCTCGGCGGCGCCTTCCTGACCGACGCCTCCGCGCAGCATCACCGGGTTCTGGTGCGGCGCCGACATGGCCGCGCCTTCGCCGATGAACGCGCCCAGCTCCGTCATCTCGGCCAGCACCATGGCAACGACCTCAGCCGCGTAGACCTCGTCTTCGCTATAGGCCTCGGTCCCCTTGGACTGCACCACCAAAACGCCGAGCTTCTCGCCCAGACGCTGGATCGGCACGCCGAGGAAGGCGGAATAGAGCTCTTCGCCAGTCTCCGGCATGAAGCGGAACCCGGCCTCGGAGGGCGCATTGCCGGTATTGATCGGCTTGGTGGACAGCGCGACACGGCCGACAAGGCCCTCGCCCATCCGCATCCGCGTCTTGTGGACGGATTCGGGGTTGAGCCCCTCCGTCGCGCAGAGCTCCAGCGTGTCCTGGTCTCGGAAGAGGTAAATCGAGCAGACGGGGGTCGCCATCTCCTCGGCGATCAGCCGGGTGATGCGGTCAAGCCGTTCCTGCCCTTCGGCCGGCTCTGCCAAGGCCCGCTTCAGCCGACCCAGCAGTTTCCTGCTGCCACTCTGGGTGTCGCTCACCTGTCTCGTCCCTTTGGGGCGACGGGGTGTGACTACCCCGCCTTTTCAAGCCCGAAGGCATCATGGAGTGCCTGAACCGCCAATTCCAGATATTTCCGGTCCACGAGCACGGAGATCTTGATCTCTGATGTCGTGATGACCTTGATGTTGATTCCTTCGGCGGAGAGCGCATCGAACATCTTCGCGGCAACGCCCGTGTGGGAGCGCATGCCGATGCCAACCACGGAGACCTTGCAGACATCATTGTCGACGACGATGTCGTGGAAGTTGATCAGCCCCTTATCGCGGGCGTCCTGCACGGTGCGATCAGCGCGGGCGACCTGGTTGGTCGGGCAGGAGAAGGTCATGTCGGTGCGACCTTCCTCGGAAATGTTCTGGATGATCATGTCCACGTTGACGGCGGCCTCGGAGAGGGTGCCGAAAATGGCGGAGGCGACACCGGGACGGTCGGCGACCGAGACCAGAGTGACCTTGGCTTCGTCGCGGCTATAGGCGACGCCAGAGACGACATTGCTTTCCATGATTTCCTCCTCGTCGCAGACCAGCGTGCCTGCGTTGGGGTCATATTCTTCGAAGGACGAGAGCACGCGCAGCGGCACCTTGTAGCGCATGGCGAGCTCCACGGAGCGGGTCTGGAGCACCTTGGCGCCCAGCGAGGCCAGTTCCAGCATTTCCTCGAAGGCGATCTTTTCGAGCTTGCGGGCCTTCTGCGAGATGCGCGGGTCTGTCGTGTAGACACCGTCTACGTCCGTATAGATGTCGCAGCGCTCGGCACCGAAGGCCGCCGCGAAAGCGACGGCAGTGGTGTCTGAGCCGCCGCGTCCGAGCGTGGCGATGCGGCCTTCTTCGGTCACACCCTGGAACCCCGCGACGACGGCGACTTTCATGCCCTCGGCGAACTTGGCGTTGATATTGTCGGTCGGGATCTCCTCGATCCGCGCTGCCGCGTGGACGGGGGAGGTCTTGAGCGGCACCTGCCAGCCCTGCCAGGAGCGCGCGGGCACGTCCATCTCTTGCAGCGTCAGCGCCATCAGCCCGGCGGTCACGTTCTCGCCGGAGCTGACCACGGCGTCATATTCGCGGGCGTCAAAAAGCGGCGAGGTTTCCTCGACCCAGCCGACCAACTCGTTGGTCTTGCCGGCCATGGCGGAGACGATGACGATGACATCATAGCCATTGGCGACTTCGCGGCCGACGCGCTTGGCGACCCGGCGAATCCGGTCAAGTGTGGCGACCGATGTGCCGCCGAATTTCATGACAAGAAGAGGCATTGTTCCGCCCGTTCCTTTGCGTGTTGTTCGCGCGAGGGCATAGGCGAAGGGGGGGCGGGACGCAAGGGCAGGTCACGGCGCCGGTCGCCTGTTAGCCAAGACAGTGTGCAGAGCTTGCCATGCCGGCCCGTTCAGGAGAGTTTGCGCGCATGAGGTGGAATTGGTGCATTGCGGTGCTGCTCCTGGCGGCGGCGCCCGGTTTGGCGCATGCCCTGGAAGGGCGGGCGCGTGCGATTGACGGCGATACGCTGGAAATCGCCGGCGAGTCCGTGCGGCTGCATGGAATAGACGCGCCCGAAATGGCGCAAAGCTGCGAGGCAGCAGGCGGCGGGCGCTGGTCCTGCGGCCGCTGGGCGCGCGAACAGCTGATCGACATCATCGGCCGTGCGCCGCTGCGCTGCGACGGTCGCGAGCGGGACCGCTACGGTCGGCTCGTTGCCAAGTGCTACCTGCGCGGCGCGGATATCGGCCAAGAAATGGTCGCGCGGGGAGCGGCGCATGCCTATCGGAAATACTCGCTCGACTATGTCGATGCGGAGAAAAACGCTTTCCTCGCGGCCCGTGGCCTCTGGCAGGGCGAGCACCTGCCGCCCGAAGCCTATCGCGCCGGGAAAACACCGCAATCACAGCCGAAGCCTGTCTCGGGCTGCGCGATCAAGGGCAATATCTCCAAGTCTGGGCGCATCTATCACATGCCCGGTCAACGCGACTATGCCGCCACCCGGATCAGCGAATCCAAAGGCGAACGCTGGTTCTGTACCGAGGCCGAGGCGCAGGCGGCAGGTTGGCGCGCGGCGCGGCGCTGAGGCGGCCTATTCCTCGATCTCGTAGGGGAGCTGGTGCCGGCGGTTGACCGGGAAACGCAGCTTGCGCTCCAGTGGAGGGATGGCGCGCTGGTGGCAATCGCGCCGTTCGCAGATCCGGCAGGATGTCCCGATGGGCTCATAGGCAGCGACAGTGCCGGTATCCAGCCCGTCGGCATAAACGAGTTCGGACGCATGGCTGACTTCGCAGCCAAGCGCGATGGCGTAGCGGCGGTCGGGCGTGCGCCAGGCATGGGCGGGTTTGGAGACGTCGCGGGCCAGCAGCAGGTAGCGTTCGCCATCCGGTGTCTGCGCCAGCTGGCGCAGGAAGCGGCCCGGAGTCTCGAAGGCGCGATGCACGTTCCAGAGCGGGCAGGCGCCGCCGAACCGGGCGAATTGCAGCCGCGTGGCCGAATGGCGCTTGGTGATGTTGCCGGCCTGATCGACGCGGACGAAGAAGAAGGGCACCCCCTTGTCGCCAATGCGCTGGAGCGTCGAGAGCCGGTGCATGACCTGTTCGAGCGAAGCACCGAAGCGATAGGCGAGACGCTCTATGTCGTGGCGGGTTTCCTGCGCGGCAGCTCGAAATCGATTGTAGGGCAGCAAGGCGGCACCGGCGAAGTAATTGGCGAGGCCAATCCGGGCGATGGAGCGGGATTCGTCGCTTTGCAGCCGGGCGAGATCGAGCGTGGCCTCCAGTAGGTCCATTTGTGTGATAAGTGCAAGCTGGTGCAGGATCTGGAAATTGCGCGAGGCGCTGTCGGAGCGGGCGGCCAGGGTCAGGATACGCTGCTTGGGATCATAGTCGCGCAGGCCGGTTTCCTCGCTGAGGCGGAGGGTTATGCCGCGCTCATCGAGCGCCTTCTGCGCGGCGGCCATCGGATCATTGCCAGCAAAATGCTCGGCCGCGCGGTCCACCGCATCGATGTGATTGTCGATATAGTGAAAGAAGTCCCGCACTTCGTCCCAGGGCGATGCGGCCACGTATTCGGCGCGCTGCCCGAGGGCGGCGTCGAGTGTGGCCATGCGTTCTTGGGTGCGGCGATAGGCGGAGTGCAGCTCCAGGAAGGCGCGGGTCAGGGCAGGGGCATTGGAGGCGGCGAGCCGCAGATCGGCCTGGGGCGGGGTGTCCGAGAAGAGCGGGTCGGCCAGAACCTCGCGCATGTCCGAGACAAGCCGCTCTGTGTCGCCAGAGCTGAGCTCGGTGACATCCATGCCGAACACCTGCGCCAGCGCCAGCACGACCGTTGTGGAGACCGGCCGGTGATTGTTCTCCATCTGGTTGAGATAGGGCAGGGAAATCCCGAGTTTCGCGGCAAAGACCTTCTGGGTCAGGCCGAGCCGGGTGCGGGTTTCGCGCAGTTTGACGCCGGCATAGAGCTTTTTCTGGGCCATGAGGTGCTTTGCGGTTTTGCGTTTTGCTGCGGGCAGCTTTGCAAATCAGGCGCTGTCGTGCAATTGCCGCTCGCGGCGAAGGACGACGAGCATGGAGAGCAGCGACAGCGCGGAAGAGAGGAACATCAGCCATTGCAGCGGCAGGGGCGTGGCGCTTCCTTCGATCATATGCCCGGACAGAACGGAGAGCGCCGCGCCGCCGCCAATCATGATGAAGCCGCCAAGGCCGCTGGCCGTTCCCGCGAGCTGCGGGCGGACCGAGAGCAGGCCGGCGGAGGTGTTCGGGATGACGAGCCCGTTGCCAATGCCAAGCGTGGTAACGAGGCCGAAAAAGAGCAGAGGGCTTTGCAGCCCGGCGAGGCCGAGCGCGAGAGAGACTGCCATGCCGACGGTCGTGATGCCGGTGCCCCAGAGGATCAGCGGGTTGATGCCGGTGCGCGCGGAGAGGCGGCCGGAGAGGAAGTTGCCGAACATGTAGCCAATGGCGGGGGCGCCGAGGCAGATGCCGGTCCATAAGGGCGACAGGTGGAAGATATGGTCCGCCGCCAAAGGCGCGCCGCCCAGGAAGACGAAGAAGGCGCCGGATGTGAAAGCGGCGCAGAGGGCATAGCCCCAGAAGCGCGGGGAGGTGAGCAGTTCCGGGTAGTCGCGGAATTGCTGTGAAAAGCTGGTGCCAAGCCCGGGGGCGGTCTCACCCTGATCTCGCCAGCAGAGCCAGAAGAGGGCGAGGCCGCATGCCGTGAGGAAATAGAAGATCGCGTGCCAGCCGAAAAGCTCGTCCAGCGCGCCGCCGATCATCGGGGCGACCATGGGGACGAGAGACATACCCATAGTGACGTAGCCGATGCGGGACGCGGATTCGTTCTGGGGGTAGATGTCCCGGACGATTGCACGGGAGAGGACGATTCCGACCGCAACCGTCGACTGGGCCATGCGGAAGGCGAGGAACGTGGCGGCGTTGGGCGCAAGCAGGCATCCGAGCGTGGCGAGCAGGAAGATCAGGATCGACCAGAGTACGACGGGTCGGCGGCCGTAACGGTCCGAGAGCGGTCCGATAAGCAATTGCAGAAAGGCGGTCGTCGCGAGGTAGAGCGAGACCGTGAGCTGCATGACCGCGTAATCCGTGCCGAAATCCTCGGTCATCGCCGGCAGCGAGGGCAGCAGGATCGACATGTTCATCGCAGAGAGACCTGCGAGCAGGACCAGTGTGACGATATGTGGCGGGGACGCGCGGTCGAGGAAAAGGACCTGTCTTGGCGCTGTCATGACGCTGCAGATAGGGGCTCACGGGCGGGAAGTCCATTGCGTGAGGGGCTTTCGGATGATTTGCTATTTTGCAATTTGCAGAAGTTTGATTGCCAAGTTTTTGCAAATTTTCCAAAAGAGCCTTTTCGCCTGCCCCCGGAGAGCGGTACGTGTTTGGGTAGGACATTCTCTGGGGGAGAAGAATATGCGGGATATTCTGGAAGAGCTCGAGGGACGGCGTGCGTCGGCACGGCTTGGCGGTGGCCAGCGGCGGATCGACACTCAGCACAAGAAGGGCAAGCTCACCGCGCGGGAGCGGATCGAGCTTTTGCTGGACGAGGAGAGCTTCGAAGAGTTCGACATGTTCGTCACCCATCGCTGCCATGAGTTCGGCATGGAGGCCGAGAAGCCGGCCGGCGATGGGGTGGTGACTGGCTGGGGCACGATCAATGGGCGGCTGGTCTATGTCTTCAGCCAGGATTTCACCGTCTTTGGCGGCTCGCTCTCGGAGCGTCATGCGCAGAAGATCTGCAAGATCATGGACATGGCTGTGCAAAACGGCGCGCCGGTGATCGGGATCAACGATTCCGGTGGCGCGCGGATTCAGGAGGGCGTGGACAGCTTGGCTGGCTATGCCGAGGTGTTCCAACGCAATATCGACGCCTCCGGGATCATCCCGCAGATCTCGGTCATCATGGGGCCCTGTGCGGGCGGTGCTGTCTACAGCCCGGCGATGACGGATTTCATCTTCATGGTGAAGGACACCTCCTACATGTTCGTCACAGGCCCCGATGTCGTAAAGACGGTGACCAACGAGGTCGTCACGGCCGAGGAACTGGGCGGGGCCTCGACCCATACGAGGAAGTCTTCTGTTGCCGACGGCGCTTTCGAGAACGATGTCGAGGCGCTGGTCGAAATCCGACGGCTCTTCGACTTCCTGCCAATGAACAACCAGCAGAAGGCGCCGGTGCGGCCCTTCTTCGACGATCCGAACCGGGTCGATGAGAGCCTCGACACGCTGGTGCCGGACAATGCCCACACGCCCTATGACATGAAGGAACTGATCCTGAAGGTGGCGGATGAGGGCGATTTCTTCGAGATCCAGGAGGAGCATGCGAAGAACATCATCACCGGCTTCATCCGGCTGGAGGGGCAGACGATGGGCGTGGTGGCCAATCAGCCGATGGTGCTGGCGGGCTGTCTTGATATCGACAGTTCCAAGAAGGCGGCACGGTTCGTGCGGTTCTGCGATGCGTTCGAGGTGCCGATCCTGACGCTGGTCGATGTGCCGGGCTTCATGCCGGGGACCGATCAGGAATATGGCGGCGTGATCAAGCACGGCGCCAAGCTGCTCTTCGCCTTTGGCGAGGCGACGGTGCCGAAGGTGACTGTGATCACGCGCAAGGCCTATGGCGGGGCCTATGACGTGATGTCTTCCAAGCATCTGAAGGGCGATATCAACTACGCTTGGCCGACGGCGGAAATCGCGGTGATGGGCGCCAAGGGGGCGGTGGAGATCCTGCATCGCGCGGATCTCGGCGACGCGGAGAAGATCGCGCAGCACACGCAGGATTACGAGGACCGCTTTGCCAACCCCTTTGTCGCCGCCGAGCGTGGCTTCATCGACGAGGTGATCCTGCCGCGACGGACCCGGCTGCGGGTTGCGCGGGCCTTCGCGAGCTTGCGCAACAAGAAGCGGGCGCAGCCCTGGAAGAAGCACAACAACATCCCGCTCTGAGGTGGGACGCCGGGGGCGACACCCCCGGGACCCAAGGGATGTCTGAAGAAAGAGGATGAACCGGAATGTGGCAATCGAGACCTGGCCGGGAAACAGCGGCGCAATGAGCCGGAAAGGCTGGCATGTGCTGCGCGACGGCGCGCGGGTGACGGTGGCGCGCCAGTTGCCGGCACGGTTTGACGTCGTGGCCGAGACGCGGCTGCCGTCTGCGGGGCGTGCGCGCGTGGCCCAACAGGTCCGTCAGGACATATGGCGGGCGTTGCAGGGGCAGCGCGGATTTTCGCCGGTGGTCGAGATCGAAATGGTCGAGGACGGGTTGCGCGTTCGGGCCGGTGGGCGCGTCGCGGCCGCGCGGTTCGACCGGGGCGGTCTCGAAGCACGGATTGCGGATGTCCTTGAGGCACCGGAAAACCGACGGCGCTGGGTGCGTATGGCCGGAGGGCAGGTTTGATGAAGTGGTTGGGGTTGGTTCTGGCGCTCGGCGCCGGGGCGGCGCAGGCGGAAGAGCTGGTGACGCCCTCGGGGCTGGAGGTGGAGTTCCTCGACCGGGTTGTCGAGGAACAGATGGGCGGACAGGTCTGGCTGACGCTGCGCTATGTCAGCCCGAGGATCGGCTTTGACGAGGGCGAGCTGGGCTATGACGCGGTGGCGGCAGATATCGACCATCTCTGCGACCATGAAGGGTTGCGTGCGGCGGCGGAGGCCGGCGGGGTTGACCAGGTGATGATCGCGCTGATGGACCGTGCGGTTGAACGCGGGGTGCATGACCCCGAGGCGACCATGTTCATCGGGGCATACCTGCCAACGGATGGCGGGTGCGTGTGGCAGTGAAGGACACAACAGAATGCTGAAGCATCGCGGCTTTCCAGGCCGGCTTTCGGGAACCGATTACCAGTTCACGCTGCGGCGGGAGAACAAGGGCGGTGCAACCCCGCTCAAGGCGCGCGAGCGCTTTGCCGACCGCAAACCGGCGGATCGGCGCGCGGATGCGGGCTTTCTTCAGGCGGTGTTGGAGCATTTCGGCGATGCGCCCTTTGAGCGCGGCAACCTTGATGCAGGACGGTTGAGCTGGCTGTTCGGGCGCGAGATCGTGCCTGGCGAGGAAGACTTCGATCCGGCGAGCTACGAGGCGATGCTGGTGGTCGATCTCAAGGCAATCGCGAAGAGCTATCCCGAAGTGCTCGGCAAGTTCGAGATCGTCGACGGTCCGGAAGAGGGGGAGGATTGGGCGTGAATCTGCCGAACCCCCTGAAAGAACGGCAGGAAACAGCCCATTCCATGGGGAGCGTCAGCTTTGGCTTTGCGAATTGTGAAATGCGCGGCAGCAAGGGCTTGGAAGCGGCGCATCCCAACTTCTACGCCGCCTCCGGGATCTTTAGTACCCCTTCCGACTTGAGGCGGCCGCGCACCCCCAACGCATGGCCGCCTTTTTTTCGTCCAGACGAACCACTTGGCGGATGTTTGCCGGATTTTTTCGAGGGATTCACAAGGCTTGCTGCATGCGCCATAGTGTCGGCGCGGCAAACCCGAAACGGAGCAGAAATCCCATGGGAAAAATCATCAAACTCACGACCATCGTTGCATTCGCCGGCTTGCTGGCCGCCTGCGACGAGAACACGAATGTCCAGAACGCGGGGATCGGTGCGGCCACCGGCGCGGGTGTTGCGGCCGTCACGGGCGGCGACGTTGTCACCGGCGCGGCCGTCGGCGCGGCGGCTGGTGCCGTCACCAACGAAGTCAAGAAAATGGCCAACTGACGAACGGACATTTCCGGGGCATGACCCCGAACTGAGATATTCGGCCATCGGAGTGTATCTCTCCGATGGCCTTTTTTGTGGTCTGTGCAAACGGACGGGCGCTGGGGAGGCGCTGCCGGGACAAGAGGGAAGGGACGGAGCATGTTCAAGAAGCTGCTGATCGCCAACCGTGGAGAGATCGCCTGCCGGGTGATCAAGTCGGCGCAGAAAATGGGGATCAAGACCGTCGCCATCTATTCGGATGCCGACCGGCACGCGCTTCATGTCCAGATGGCGGATGAGGCGGTGCATATCGGGCCCTCGCCCGCCAACCAGTCCTATATCGTCATCGACAAGGTGATGGATGCGATCCGCAAGACCGGCGCCGAGGCCGTGCATCCGGGCTATGGTTTCCTGTCCGAAAACCGCAAGTTCGCCGAGGCGCTGGAGGCCGAGGGCGTCGCCTTTGTCGGTCCGCCGGCCTCGGCCATCGAGGCGATGGGAGACAAGATCACCTCCAAGAAGATCGCACTCGACGCGAAGGTCTCCACGGTGCCCGGTTATATGGGCCTGATCGAGGATGCCGAGGAAGCAGTGAAGATCGCCAACAAGGTTGGCTACCCGGTGATGATCAAGGCTTCCGCGGGCGGTGGCGGCAAGGGGATGCGGATCGCCTGGAATGACGAGCAGACCCGCGAGGGCTTTCAGAGCTCGAAGAACGAGGCGGCGGCGTCTTTCGGCGATGACCGGATCTTCATCGAGAAATTCGTGACCCAGCCTCGTCATATCGAGATCCAGGTGTTGGCCGACAAACATGGCAACTGCATCTATCTCAATGAGCGGGAATGCTCGATCCAGCGGCGCAACCAGAAGGTCATCGAGGAGGCGCCGAGCCCCTTCCTCGACCCCGAGACCCGCGCCGCGATGGGCAACCAGGCCTGCGCGTTGGCCAAGGCGGTGGGCTATGCGTCGGCCGGCACGGTCGAGTTCATCGTCGACGACAAGAAGAATTTCTACTTCCTGGAAATGAACACCCGGCTGCAGGTCGAACATCCGGTGACGGAGCTGATCACCGGTGTCGATCTCGTCGAGCAGATGATCCGGGTGGCCGATGGCGAGGAACTCGACATCGAGCAGGACGACATCGGCATCAAGGGCTGGGCCGTCGAGAGCCGGCTCTATGCAGAGGATCCCTATCGCGGCTTCCTGCCTTCGATCGGCCGGCTGACCGACTATCGCCCACCAGTCGAAGCGGCGACTCATGAGAAGGCGGTGCGCAACGATACCGGCGTCTATGAGGGCGGCGAGATCTCGATGTTCTACGACCCGATGATCGCCAAGCTCTGCACCTGGGGGCCGACTCGCGCCAAGGCCATCGACCATATGCGCGACGCGCTGGACGCCTTCGAGGTCGAGGGGATCGGGCATAACATCCCCTTCCTGTCGGCGGTGATGGACCATCAGCGCTTCATCGACGGCAATATCACCACCGCCTTCATCGAGGAGGAGTTTCCCGACGGGTTCAACGGGGTGGAACTCAGCGAGGAGAACAAGAAGAAGGTGGCGGCCTGTGCGGCCGGCATGTTCCGCGTGGCCGAGATCCGGCGGACCCGGATCACCGGCACGATGGACAACCACAAGCGCAAGGTCGGCACCGAGTGGATCGTCTCCGTCGATGGCGAGGAATTTCCGATCAAGATCGAGGCCAACAGGCATGGCACGACGGTCGTTTTCGAGGATCGTCGCATCGGGATGAAATCGAAATGGACGCCGGGGGACTCGCTCGCGGTGGTCGACATTGCCGGAAAACGGCATTTCTTCAAGGTGGACAAGATCACCTCCGGCTACCGCATCCGCTATCGCGGCGCCGACATGAAGGTGAATGTCTTCACCCCGCGTCAGGGCGAACTCGCCCGGCTGATGCCGGAGAAGATCGCGCCGGACACCTCGAAACTTCTGCTTTGCCCGATGCCGGGTCTGGTCGTGACACTCGGCGTGCAGGTCGGCGACACGGTGCAGGAGGGTCAGGCGCTCTGCACGGTCGAAGCGATGAAGATGGAGAATATCCTGCGGGCCGAGCGCGGCGCAGTGGTGTCGAAGATCAATGCCGGACCGGGAGACAGCCTGGCTGTTGATGATGTGATCATGGAGTTTGAATGACAGGTTCCGAAACCGCCGAAGGCTCTTGGTCGGCCCGGCTACCGCTCGTTTCGATGGCGAGCGTGCTGCTGGGCTTCGCGGCGTTGCAACTGGCGGCATTCCTGAATGCGGGGGTGTTCGAGTACCCGCTGGACGATGTGTATATCCATCTCGCCGTCGCCGAACAGATTGCGGCGGGGGGCTATGGGGTGAATCCCGGGGAAAACGCCTCCGCTGCCTCCTCGCTGCTCTATCCGTTGCTGCTGGCGATGGCGCCGGGGAGCGAGGTCCAACGGGTATTGCCGCTTTTGTGGAACCTGCTCGCCCTTGCGGCAAGCGGCTGGATCTGGGGGCGAATCCTGGTGCAGGCCGGTTACGAGTCCTGGCCACGCTGGGTCGGGCTGCTGCTCGCAGGCGCGGTGCCGCTGCTGCTCAATATGGCGGGAATCGCCTTCACCGGCATGGAGCAGAGCCTGCATGTGGCAGCGAGTCTCGCGGTAATCCTGGGCATGCTTGTGTTGTTGGACGAGGACCGGGTCACGCCGTTGTTGCTGCTTGGGATCGTGCTCGGGCCGGCCTTTCGTTTCGAAGCGATGGGAGTGTCGCTGCTGGGCGCAGCGCTCCTGGTCTTGCGCGGCCGCTACGCGCTTGGCCTGCTGTTCGGGCTGCTGGCGCTGGCGGTGGCGGGGCTGTTCATGGGGCTGCTGGTCGCGCTCGGGATGGATCCGTTGCCCTATTCCGTCCAGGCCAAGATGGGCACGATAGGCGATCTGGGCCTGCGGGACCGCATTCTGGTCAACTTCATCGTGAACTTCAAATTCACTGCGGCCTGGGCGCTGCTAGCCGCGCTTGTCATTGCGCCGCTGATGTTCCTGCTTGTGCCGGGGATGGTCCGCTCGCCGCGCCGCCTGCTGCTCTATGCTGTCATGCTGGCGCTGATGGCGCATCTCCTCGTTGGCAAAGTCGGCTGGATGAACCGCTACGAGAGCTACATCCTGCTATCCGCGATGGCCGGGCTTCTCGCGCTCGCGGCACAGGGGGGGCGCGGCGCGCTGTTGGGCGCGTTGCTGCCCGCAGCAATCGTGGCATCGTCCTACGTGCCCGACCATGTTCTGCGCTATCCCTTTGCGACCCGGACCATCGACCGTCAGCAGGCGCAGATGGCCCGTTTTGCCAAGCAGGTTCATGCCGGTCCTGTCGCGGTGAACGACCTCGGCTGGGTCTCCTGGGGCAATCCGAACTACGTGCTGGATCTCTGGGGACTTGGCTCGAAAGACGCGCAGGACTATCGCATGAATGGAGGTCTCGAGGACTGGACGGACAAGCTTGCCGGCGTGCATTCGGTCGATCTCGCCATGATCTATGACGATTGGCTTGCCGACCACATCGGGGCTGATTGGGTCCGTCTCGGACAATTGGAACTGACCGGGTCGCATTACTTCGCCGCCCGGCCGGAGGTCGCTTTCTATGCGACCGGTCCGGAGGCTGTTCCTGCGCTGCGCGACGAGCTTGCGCTGTGGGCGGAAGATCTGCCGGAAGGCGCCAGTTTCACCTTTTCGCCGGAGGGGCCGACAGAATGACCGGCCCCGCCTCGCATCACTGGCCGATTGATCCGCTCCTGTCGCGGATCTCCTGCCGCCGAAGCGGGGTCTTGTCGATGGAGCGGGCAATTTCGCGGGTCGACCACGGCGCGGGCTTGCGCAGCTTGACCTCGCCGTCCTTGTCCACGAGCACCAGCGCGAACCCGCGCGGGCGCAGCGTCTTGCGCACATCCGTTCGGGGCTCGGGATCGGTATCGGTCAGCACCACGACATCGCGTTCGAGCAAGTCGCGCGGGCGCTCGCCGATCATCTCCATCTGCTTGATGAAGCGCGGATCTGCCGGCGTGTCGGCGAAGATGACGAGCACACGCTTCTCCCAGAGATACGCGTCGAGATCGATTCCAGCGGCAGGCAGGATTTCAAGCCCCGCTGGCGTTTCCGTCACGGTTTCAGGCGCGTCTTCCGGCGTGGCAGCGGCCTCCTGGGCCGCCACGGAAACCGGCTGGACCAGCGTCAGGCTCGAAACAAGCAACAGCGTCAGGGGGATGCGGGGCAAGTCAGGCTCTCCTCGTGTCCACAGTGATATAGGCGAGCCGGAACAGAAATCTAAGAGGAAATCGCGCGAATTTGCGACTCGGGGCATTATCCTTAACGGCCCGGCAAGGGGCGATGGGCTATGGCAGGGGTCAAGACCCCTTTCGCGCAAGAACTGCGCGGAGCTGCCAAACGGAGTCCTGACCCTGATGCACGTGACCCTCCATCTCGGCGCGCACCGAACCGGAGCCACAACCCTGCAACGTTTCCTCGGCCGCAATACGCATCTGCTGGCGGAGGAGGGCGTCGCGTCCTGGCTGCCGCCCCAGACCCGGCGCGGGCTCTTGTCCGGCCTTGTCCGATCGCCGGATGCGATCACGCTCCCGCTCGAAAGGCTGGGAAGACATTCCTGTGGCCGACTCAGAATGCGGCAGCACCAGATGGAGCGGCGCGGGCTCTCCCGCCTTCTCGTCTCGGAGCAAAACCTGCTCGGAACGGCCGCCAATTGCCTGAAATCCGAACGACTCTACCCCTGGGCATTCGAACGGCTGGACCGGGTCGTGCCCGGCTTCCACGAACGCTGCGATCGAATCATTTTGTCGATTCGCGCCTATGACCGATTCTGGGCCTCTTTGTTGACCCAACAGGTGCTCAACGGGTTTCCCGCGCCGGACCGCGCAGCGCTGGACCGCCTCGTGACCCAGCCGCGCCGCTGGCGTCGGATAATCGAGGAGATTTCAGCGGCATTTCCGCGCGCCCAGGTGATTATTTGCCCCAGTGAACGCTTCGCGCCCCGTCCGGAGCAACAATTGGCTGTCATGACAGGGGGTTCGCTGTCTCCGGGTTTCGCGTCTCGCATGGCGGGTGTGCGCTCTTGGGAGGCGCGCGGAGCGACGCCAGAAGATATATGCGAGGTGATGGCGGATTGCGGCCACCTCGCCCCGATTCCGATCAGCAGCGATGAACGATGGCTGTTGTTCGACCGAGATCAGCGAGAGGCTCTCATAGCGCAATATGCCGAAGACCTGGCATGGCTTCGCGCCGGCGCGAATGGTCACGCAACGCTGATAGAACGCGCGGACGCTGATGAGCTGCGCAACATGGACATGACAGGAGGACCCTTCCCCGATGACCGACAAGAAAACACCCCAGGACTGGGCTGAGATGGCCACGAAGGAGCTGCGCGGCAAGCCGCTTGATGCTCTGACGTGGGAAACGCTCGAAGGCATCAAGGTCAAGCCGCTCTACACGGCCGAAGACACTGCCGATCTTCCCCATATGGGCTCGCTGCCGGGCTTCGAGCCCTTCACGCGCGGCCCCAAGGCAACGATGTATGCCGGCCGCCCCTGGACGATCCGTCAATATGCCGGTTTCTCCACCGCCGAAGAATCCAACGCTTTCTATCGCCGCGCGCTCGCCGCCGGCCAGCAGGGCGTCTCGGTTGCCTTCGACCTGGCCACGCACCGTGGCTACGATTCCGATCACCCGCGCGTTGAAGGCGATGTCGGCAAGGCCGGCGTGGCGATCGACAGCGTCGAGGACATGAAGGTCCTGTTCGACGGCATCCCGCTCGACAAGGTCTCGGTTTCGATGACCATGAACGGTGCCGTGATCCCGATTCTCGCCAACTTCATCGTTGTCGGCGAAGAGCAGGGGCATGACCGCTCGGTGCTCGCCGGGACCATCCAGAACGACATCCTCAAGGAGTTCATGGTCCGCAACACCTATATCTACCCGCCTGAGCCCTCGATGAAGATCATTGGCGACATCATCGAATACACCGCCAACGAGATGCCGAAATTCAACTCGATCTCGATCTCGGGCTACCACATGCAGGAAGCCGGCGCGGATCTCGTGCAGGAGCTTGCCTTCACGCTGGCCGATGGGCGCGAATATGTCCGCGCGGCGCAGAAAGCCGGGATGGAAGTCGACAAGTTCGCCGGCCGTCTGTCCTTCTTCTTCTGCATGGGCATGAACTTCTTCATGGAGATTGCCAAGCTGCGCGCTGCCCGGACCCTCTGGTCGCGCATCATGACCGATCTCGGCGCCAAGGACCCGCGCTCGAAGATGCTGCGCACCCACTGCCAGACCTCGGGTGTCTCGCTGGCCGAGCAGGACCCCTATAACAACGTGATCCGGACCGCCTACGAGGCGATGTCGGCCGCGCTCGGTGGCACCCAGTCGCTGCACACCAACGCGCTCGACGAAGCCATCGCGCTGCCGACCGATTTCTCGGCTCGCATCGCCCGCAACACCCAGATCATCCTGCAGGAAGAGACGCAGGTGACCAAGGTGGTCGACCCGCTCGCCGGCTCCTACTACATCGAGTCGCTGACCAACGAGCTGATCGAGAAGGCCTGGGCGCTGATGGAAGAGGTCGAGGAACTCGGCGGCATGACCGCAGCCGTGAACTCGGGCATGCCCAAGCTGCGCATCGAGGAATCGGCGGCCAAGCGCCAGTCGATGATCGACCGCGGTACGGAAGTCATCGTCGGCGTCAACAAGCACAAGCTTGCCGAAGAAGCCGAACTCGAGATCCTCGATGTCGACAACATGGCCGTGCGCAAGAGCCAGATCGAGCGTCTGGAGAAGATGCGTGCCGAGCGCGACGAGGCTGCCTGCCAGGCAGCCCTTGCCGAGCTGGAGCGTCGTGCCAAGGAAGGCGGCAACCTGCTGGAAGGCGCGGTCGAAGCGGCGCGCGCCCGGGCGTCTGTTGGAGAGATCAGCATGGCGATGGAGAAGGAATTCGGCCGTCACAAGGCAGAGATCAAGACGCTGTCCGGTGTGTATGGTGCGGCCTATGAAGGCGATGACGAGTTCATCTCGATCCAGAAATCGATCGAGGTCTTTGCCGAGAAGGAAGGCCGTCGCCCGCGGATGCTCGTGGTCAAGATGGGCCAGGACGGTCATGATCGCGGCGCCAAGGTGATCGCCACGGCCTATGCCGATATCGGCTTCGACGTCGATGTGGGCCCGCTCTTCCAGACCCCGGAAGAGGCCGCCCAGGACGCCATCGACAACGACGTGCATATCGTCGGCATCTCCTCTCTGGCAGCTGGCCACAAGACGCTGGCCCCGCGCCTCGTCGAAGAGCTGAAGAAGCAGGGCGCCGAGGACATCATCGTGATCTGCGGCGGGGTCATCCCGCATCAGGATTACGAGTTCCTCTACAATTCCGGCGTCTCCGCGATCTTTGGCCCGGGCACCAATATCCCCGCCTCCGCGCAGGAGATCATGGATATCATCAGCAAGAAGAAAGACACCGCCGCCTGATCTCGGGCAGCGGGGCGGAGATCTCTTCTCCGCCGTCTGAAAAGATGCAATGAATAGGGGCGGGCCGGATCTGGTCCGCCCTTTTTGCGCGAGGGGCAATGTTTGAATTCGATCATCTGGCGGTGTCCTGCGAGACGTTGGAAGGCGGCGTGGCTGCGCTGGAGGCGACGCTAGGCGTGCCGCTCGGGACGGGCGGGCAGCATCCGCATTTCGGCACCCATAACCGCCTTCTCTCGCTTGGCGGGACCGAATATCTCGAAGTGATTGCCATAGATCCGTCGGCGCCGCCGCCGGGCCGGCCGCGATGGTTCGATCTCGATTCTTTCTCGGGCCGACCACGTTTGACGAACTGGATTCTGCGATGCGCGGATATGACGACCGCGCAGGAAGCGCTCGGGGCAGGGATTGGAGTGCCGATCGCGCTCAGCCGCGGCGCGTACCGCTGGCAGATGGCCGTGCCAGAAGATGGCCGGCTGCCCTTCGACAATTGCCAGCCGGCCGTGATCCAATGGGAGAGCGACCACCCTGCGCCCATGCTCGAAGACAACGGCTGTCGGCTGGCAGAGCTGGTGATTTCTCACCCCGACGCCGAGTCGCTGCGCGACCGGCTTCAACTGGCCGATCCACGCTTTCGTTTCGAGACCGGTCCGACCGGGATACACGCCGTCATCGACACACCCAAGGGGGCGCGCCGGCTCGATTGAGCTTCAGAGGATCTCCAGCGGCGTCGGTCCGTCAGGGGGCGGGAAAATCGCATCAAGCCGGGTCCGGACCTCGTCGGTCAGGACAATCTCGGCCGCCTTCGCGTTCTCTTCGACATGCTCGACGCGGCCCGCTTTCGGGATGGCGATCACGCCGCCGCCGTCGATTGTCCAGGCCAGCGCCAACTGGGCCGCGCTTGCCCCGATCTCGCGGGCCAGCGCGATCAGCTCCGGCTCGACCAGCAACCGCGCCTGATCGACTGGTGAATAGGCCATGATCGGAACCCCGTCTTCGCGCGCTTCCGGCAGCAGGTCCCATTCGATGCCGCGGGTCGAGAGATTGTAGAGTACCTGGTTGGTGGCAGCGGCTGCGCCGCCCGCTGCGGCCAGGTCCTCCATGTCATAGGGGTCGAAATTCGACACGCCCCAGCGGCGGATCTTGCCCGCCGCGATCAGCCGCTCGAACCCGTCGATGGTCTCGTCCAGGGGCACGCCACCGCGCCAGTGCAACAGGTAGAGGTCGAGCCGGTCGGTGCCCAGCCGCGTCAGCGAGCGCTCGCAGGCTGCGGCGACACCGTCGCGCGAGGCGTTATGCGGATAGACCTTGGAGACGAGGATCACCTCCTCGCGCCGCCCCTCGATCGCCGCGCCCACGAGCTTTTCAGAGGCGCCGTTCCCATACATCTCCGCGGTGTCGATCAAGGTCATGCCAAGGTCGATCCCGCGGCGCAGCGCGGCGATCTCCGCCTCGCGCCGAGTGCCGGAGTCGCCGATATACCAGGTTCCAAGGCCAAGGCTCGGGACGTGCGTCCCGTCGGGCAAACGGATTGGCCGCATGGTTGCAGCTCCTTCTCACTGACTGCATCGCTGCTGTTATGGCGGCTCGGGGCCGCCCGGACCACGGGCATTCATGCCGCAGCAATCCCCCCTGTTGGCAGGCGCGCAGGCCGGATAATGTGCGGGCCATGTCGATCTGGTCACGCATATCCGCCGCGCTTTCGGCGCTGGCCTCGGGCGAGCCGCTCTCGGACGTCTTTGACCGGTTGCGCACGCCGCCGGAAAAAGGGGTCGCCTTCACCATCGCCGTGATCGCGCTCGGCGCCAAGCTCGCGAAGGCGGACGGGGAGGTAACGCGGGACGAAGTGCGCGCCTTCCGCGAGGTCTTCATCATCGCAGAGGCTGACGAGGCCAATGCGGCGCGGGTCTTCAACCTCGCGCGGCAGGACGTGGCGGGCTACGATGTATATGCACGGCGCATCGCGGCGCTCTTCGAGGACGGCCATGAGGTACTCCGCGATCTCATGGAAGGTCTCTTCCATATCGCCATCGCGGATGGCGATTATCACGAGGCCGAGAACGAGATCCTGGCGCAGGTGGCAAAGATTTTCGGGCTATCGGACCTGGAATTCCGCAGCTTGCGCGCCCGGAGCGTGCCCGATGCCGAGCCCGACCCCTATGAGGTGCTTGGCGTGAGCCCCGAGATGCCATTGGCGGAGATTCGCAAGGTCTGGCACCGGGAGGTGCGCACCAGCCATCCGGATGTGATGATTGCGCGGGGTGTTCCGGAAGAGGCGATCCGCATGGCCGAGCAGCGCCTCATCGCGCTCAACCGCGCCTGGGAGCAGATCTCGGCCTGAGCCGCACTCAGCCAAAGCGCCGCAAGGCCTCCTGTTCGATGGCCAGTCGGGTCTGCAGGTCGGCAAGCCGCTGCATCTCTTCCTTGCGCTCTTCCGGATCTTTCAGCCCGCGCAGCCTTTCCTGGCTGGCGATGATCTTCGCCTTGAAGACGACGACCGGCGGCTTGGCTTTCGCCTCCTTCAGCATCCGGTCGATCACCGCATTGCCGGGCACATGCAAGTCGGCCAGCGGCTTGCCGGAACCGGGCAGGTTTTCGAAGGCGCCATCGGCTTCGGCGGCGCGGATGGCCTTGTCGACAAGGAAACTCAGCGGATTGGACATGGAAGACCCGTTTCTTAACTGGCGCATCCTCGGAGCGCGCTGGCTATGAGGCAAGGCAAATCCCCGTGCGACATGCCGGGGTTCCGTTCCCTGCATGGCTTGCCGGGCCGGGGATTGGGGCGCCGGAATCGAAAAGGCGCCCGGTCGAGTTGCCGGACGCCCTGCCTTCCTTCCGGGTGAACCGCGGAAAGCACGCTCTTGAGATAGCTGTTTTTTAACCCTTTTGTGACCGCGCAGGGTCTGTCGAATGCGCAAGGCTGACTGTCGCTGGAAGAATACGCCCCTGTCCGTACCGGCCTGTCGCAGGGAATTGCCTCCTGGGCGGATTCAGGGCAGCGTCGGTTTACGGCCCGGCTGGGGCTGGCGGGTTTCGCGGAGGGGCGGATGCGGATTGCGACCTATAATGTCGAGTGGATGAACCTGCTTTTCGACGACGAGGGCAAGCCGGACATGAGCGATCGCTGGTCGGCGCGGTACAAGGTGACCCGGCGCGAGCAGCTCGAAGCGCTCGGGATGGTCTTCACGGCGCTGGACGCGGATGCGGTGTTGATCGTCGAGGCCCCCGACCATAGCCGTCATCGCAATACGGTGGTGGCGTTGGAAACCTTCGCCGCCACCTACGACCTGCGCCAGCGCCGCGCGGCAACCGGGTTCGTCAATCACACCGAACAGGAAATCGCGCTGCTTTATGATCCGGACAAGCTCTCCGTGCAGCATGACCCGCAGGGCGAGTTCGTCGGCAAGAAAGGCGGCGACGCGGCACCGCGGTTCGATGGCACGCTGCGGATCGATCTCGATATCGACGACACGCCGGACCACGTGACCTTTTCCAAGCCGCCGCTGGAACTGGAGGCGACCTGTGCTTCCGGTGCGCGGTTCCGGCTGATCGGGGTGCATGTGAAGTCCAAGGCCCCGCATGGCGCGCGCAGCGAGGCCGACGTGATGCGGATCTCGATTGCCAACCGGCGCAAGCAGTTGGCGCAATGCATCTGGCTGCGTCGCCGGGTCGAGGCGCATCTGGCGGCGGAAGATCCGCTGATCGTGCTGGGCGATTTCAATGACGGACCGGGGCTGGACGAATATGAAGAGCTCTTCGGCCGCTCCGGTCTGGACATCATTGCCGGGCAGGGGCAGCCGGCCGAGGCGCGGCTCTTCGACCCGCATGCGCAGGTCGGTCCCGGCTCTCACGGATCCGCGGCCCGTCCGCCAGCGACGGCCCGTTTCTACAATGATGTCGAAAAGCGCTATCTCTCGGCCCTGCTGGACTTCATCATGATCTCGCCCGGGCTGCTGTCGCGCCGTCCGGTCTGGCGGATCTGGCACCCGTTCGACGATGCGGCGATCTACGCGGTGCCGGAACTGCGCGAGGCTTTGCTCGCGGCGTCGGATCACTTCCCGGTGACGCTGGATATCGAGATGGAGGCTTTTGCGAATCCTACGGCAGGCGTATGATCCCGGCATGAAACCCATAGCTGCAGCCGTTCTGGCAACCGCCCTCACTGTCCTGCCTCTTGCCGCACCTGCCCAGGAGGGCGAAGTCGGTGAAGGGTTCAGCCTGATCGAGGAGGGGGCCAAGCTGCTCCTCAAGGGGCTGACGGACGAGATGCAGCCGATGATGGAAGATCTGGCGATCGAGATGGAGCCGAAACTCCGCGCCTTCGCCAAGGAAATGGCGCCGATGCTGGAGAAGTTCCACACGCTGGTCGACGATCTCGACGCGTATCACCCGCCCGAGCGCCTGCCCAATGGCGATATCATCTTGCGGCGCAAGACGCCGCTGGAGCCGGGCGAAGAACCGTCAGAGGACGACGAAGTCGATATCTGACCCGCGGAGCGCGGCTGCCACGACAGGCCGCGCAGCCGGATGTCGCGGCGCTGCGTTCAATCGCGTGAATGCGCCAGCTCCGGCACATCCGCAGCGCCCGCTGACCCCCGTCCTGAGAGCGAGGGGTTCTCCATGAAGAAGCGATGGCAGTTGAAGCCCGCATCGCCGTCGGGCAGCGCGATGCGCTCGAAGCTGCCATCGGGACGCAACACCCAGCTCTGCGCCGTGTCGGCCATGTTGGCGGCCATGATCTGTTCGACGATCTGGGCCTTGACGGTCTTGTTCTCAACCTCGACCAGCGTCTCGACGCGGCGGTTGAGATTGCGCCCCATCCAGTCGGCGGAGGAGAAAAACACCTTGGCCCGTTTCGAGGGCAGGCCCGCGCCATTGCCGAAACAGACGATCCGCGAATGCTCCAGGAAGCGCCCGACGATGGATTTGACCCGGATGTTCTCCGACAGCCCCTTGATCCCCGGACGCAGTCCGCAGATGCCGCGGATGACAAGATTGATCTTCACCCCGGCCTGGCTGGCCTCGTAGAGCGCGTCGATCACCTCGCTCTCGATCAGCGAGTTCATCTTGGCCCAGATCTCGGCCGGCTTGCCCTTGCGCGCCAGCTCCGCCTCCTTGCCGATCATCTCCACCAGCTTGGGCTTGAGAGAATGCGGCGAGATGGAGAGGTTTTCGAGCACCTCCGGCTGGGCATAGCCGGAGAGATAGTTGAACACTTTGGTCGCGTCGCGCCCGAGGGCCGCATCGCAGGTGAAGAAGCTCAGGTCGGTATAGATCTTGGCGGTGATCGGGTGGTAATTGCCGGTGCCGTAATGGGTGTAAGTCACCAGCTTGTCGCCCTCGCGGCGCACGACCGTGCTGATCTTGGCGTGGGTCTTGTAATTGGTGAACCCGTAGACGACATGCGTGCCGGCGCGCTCAAGCTTGCGTGACTGGCGGATATTGGCCGCTTCGTCGAACCGCGCCTTCAGCTCGACAAGCGCCGTGACCGACTTTCCGTCCTCCGCCGCCTCGCAGAGCGCCGTGACGATCGGGCTGTTCTTCGAGGTTCGGTAGAGCGTTTGCTTGATCGCCAGCACATTGGGGTCATGCGCGGCCTGGGCGAGAAAGCGCACCACCATGTCGAAGCTCTCATAGGGGTGATGCAGCAGCATGTCCTTCTGCTTGATCGCCTCGAACATGTCGCCTTCGTGATCCTGCACCCGCTCGGGCACGCGCGATGTGAAACTCGGCCAGAGCAGGTCCGGGCGCTCGTCGAGCACAAGTTCCTTGAGATCGGTCAATCCCAGCAGGCCCTTGACCTCGACCACCTCGTCGCCGGAAACGGCGAGTTCCTCCATGATCGTTGCCCGCAGCGCTTTCGGCGCGCCGGTGGTCATCTTGAGCCGGATCACGTCGCCCCGCCGCCGCCGCTTCAGCGCGACTTCGAACTCTCGAACGAGGTCTTCGGCCTCTTCCTCGACCTCCAGATCGCTGTCGCGCAGGACCCGGAAGGCGCAATGCCCTTCCAGCCGATAGCCGGGGAAGAGCGATCCCAGATGCAGGATCAGCAGGTCTTCGAGCGGCAAGAAGCGGTGCGTTGCATTGTCCGAGGGAAGCCGGACAAAGCGATCGACCTGGGCCGGGATCGGCAGAAGCGCCTGCCGGGCGACGCCATCGGCTTCGCGGGTGAGCTGCAGTGCCAGGCAGAAACCGGCATTGGGAATGAAGGGAAAAGGGTGTGCGGGGTCGATGGCAAGCGGGGAAAGCACCGGGAAGACCTGGGAGAGGAAATGGGCTTCCAGATGGGTCTTGTCGGCACGGGTCAGGCGGGAGCGGGCGAGCAGCTCGATGCCTCCGGCCTCCATCTCTTTCTTGAGTTTGTTCCAGGCCGTTTGTTGCGCTTGCAGGAGCCCGCGCGCATTCTCGTTGATCTGCTGGAGCTGTTCGAGCGGGGTCAACCCGTCGGCGGCAGGGGTCATGTTCCCCTCGCGGGCTAGTTCGCGCAGCCCGGCGACGCGGACGGTGTAAAACTCGTCGAGATTGGTCGCCGAAATCGACACGAAGCGGACCCTCTCCAGCAGTGGCACCCGCGGATTGGTGGCTTCCTCGAGGACGCGCCAGTTGAATGCCAGCCAGCTCAGTTCGCGATTGAAAAAGCGACGTGGACCGGAGAGCTGCGCGGCGGGGATCTCGACGGGGGCGGGATAGGGAGATTTGAGGAAGTCGGCTTCGGTCATGGCGTCGGAATCCTGGACGTTCGAGCAACGGTTTGGCGGAAAAATGAGGTCTAGGATGAGGCCATCTTTCGGGTCGAAAAGTCAAGAGGCGCGGGGTCGGGACAAAACGGAGGAGGTGGCAGCGATGGGACAGTCTCGCCTGAGCGGCGGACGCTCCTCATCAGGCAGTCTCCGACGCGCAAACTGCGTTGTTTGTCGAGATGAATCCCGGGGGGCGTTCGGCCAGACGGGTGGCGCTTCTCGGGGGGCTGAATGAATCCCGAAGCCGTTTATTCGGCCGGCGTCGGTGCCGGTCCGAAGACCCGTGATTTCGGGCGCGCCCCGATCCCCCGGCAGACGAGGATCACGGGCAGCAACCCCACCGCGACCAGCACGAGGCTCGGGACCGCCGCGCCGTCGAGCCGTTCATCGGCGGCGAGGCGGTGCGCCTGAACGGCCAGCGTGTCGAAATTGAAAGGTCGCATGATGAGCGTCGCGGGCAGTTCCTTCATCGTATCGACGAAGACGATGAGCAGCGCTGTCAGCACCGAGGGGCGCAGGATCGGCAGGTGGACGCGGCGCAGCATTTCCAGCGGTTGCGTGCCAAGCGTGCGGGACACGGCGTCGGTGTTGGGGTGGATCGTGCCAAGCCCGCTATCATAGGCGTTGAGCGCAGCGGCCATGAAGCGGGCCATGTAGGCGACGACAAGAAGCCAGATCGAGCCTGTGAAGAGCAGGCCGGTCGAGATGCCGAAACTGGCCCGCATCCAGGCGTCGAGGCCGTTATCGATGGCGGCGAAGGGCACGAGCAGCCCGACCGCGATCACGCCGCCGGGGACTGCATAGCCGAGCCGGGCGACATGGTTTGCCATGCGTGAGGTGCGCGACGGCCAGAGCCGCTGGCGAAAGGCGATCAGCACTGCGCCGAGCGTCGTCAGCAGCGCCGCGGTGCCAGCGAGCAGGATCGTGTTGCGGGTGAAATGCGCATAGCGGCTGGTGAAGAGCGACTGTTCGCTCTCGAGCCCCATCGTGACCAGGAGTACGACCGGCAAGGCGAATCCGAAGAACACCGGAATGGCGCAGAGCGTCATGGCGCCCCATTTGTGCAGCCCGGTCAAAAGACTCGGGGGCAGGCGTTCGAAGCGCTTGCCGGCCGCGTGGTGGCGGGCATCGCCGCGCTGGATGCGTTCGAGGATCGCGAGCATCAGGGCAAAACCGAGCAGGCAGAGCGCAAGCTGGGCGGCGGCGGCGCGGTCGGCCATGGTGAACCAGCTTGTATAGATGCCGGTGGCGAAGGTCTGGACCGAGAAATAGGAGACGGTGCCGTAATCGGCGATGGTTTCCATCACGGCGAGCAGCACGCCGCCGGCGATGGCGGGGCGCGCCATGGGCAACGAGACGCGCAGGAAGGCGGCCCAGGGCCCGCGCCCGAGCGCGCGGGCGGCGAGGAAGGCGGTGGCGCTTTGCTGCAGGAAGGCGGCGCGGGCGAGTAAGTAGACATAGGGATACAGGACGAGGATCAGCATCAGCGCCGCGCCCTCGACAGAGCGGATTTCCGGGAACCAGTAGTCGCGTGGGCCCCACCCGGTCAGGCTGCGCAACGCGGTCTGCACGGCGCCGGGATGGTCGAGGAAATCCGTGTAGGCATAACCCATTACATAGGCCGGGAAGGCCATAGGCAGGGCGAGGCCGATCTCGAAGAAGCGGGCGCCGGGGAAGCGGGTCATTGTCACCAGCCAGGCAGCCCCCGTACCGATGGCGGCGGTTCCGAGGGCGACGAGGAGGACGAGTTTCAGCGTCGTGGCCGTGTAGGTCCACAGCACAGTTTCGGCCAGGTGCCGCAGGGTTTCGGTCGATCCAAGAGCGGCGGCGACCGCCACGGCAACCATTGGCAGAAAACAGATCGCCGCAACGAAAAGCGCCCCCCCGCGGAGCAGGCCGGACGCTGATCGCTCGGCCAGGACGGAAGGGCGCAAGCTCATGCGAGCGTTTTTATCGGATTTAGGCCCGCGCGGAAATCGGAAATCGTGCGGCGGGTGTGAAAGGCAGCAATAAAGACGCTGGGCAACGGGACGGGCGACGATCCGGCACGGGTGGACCGATTGGGAACCGGCGGGCGTCTGGGCGGAGTTCCCCCAAAGGTCCGGTCGAATTGGTCCAAACTGTGGTCGGGCGTGACCGAAATTCCGGTCGTTTTTGTACCTGAGGGAGCGGTTCCGGCAGGGGTGCGATCAACTCGAACCAAAAGAAGGCGTTTGGGTCGCTTTTTCGGTCGTTCCTGCACGGGTTTCGACCGAAAGGACGACCTGTTCGCAGGAATGTCGACCAGACCGGGAGACCGGATTGCTCAGCGGGCGATGCATGCTGCGGCAGGGGAGCGGGCATTCGGCGATGGCCGTGGGAGCAAGGCCGGTGGACCTGGCTGCCATACGCAACCTTGCTCCAATGCCCAAGCTGATACAAACTTGTCTGCGGAGGAGGGATGTCCGTTGCACCGCCGGACCTGTTGGAAAACGGACCGGCGCGGCTCGGTCCCTTGGGAGGAGCGAGACATGACATCCAAGAGTACAGGACCCACGTCACCGGACGAGCCGACGCCGCAACCGCCGGCCATGCCCGACGTCAACACGGTGACCGCGGATGATATCACCGAGTCGTTGAAGGCGGGGTTTTCCGACTTCCTCGCACGCCCCGTCATGAGCGGGTTCTTCGGCCTGTTCTACGCGGTGTTCGGACTGCTGTTCGTTTGGTGCCTGATCTGGCTCGGCAAGATCTGGATGATCATTCCTGCCGTCATAGCGTTTCCGCTGGTCGCGCCTTTCGCTGCTGCCGGGCTGTATGAAATGTCCCGCCGGTTGCAGAGGGGAGAGAGTTTCGGCTGGGGTGACATCCTCACCGTCATGGCCAA
This sequence comes from Tropicimonas sp. TH_r6, assembly GCF_033101155.1. Classification (NCBI taxonomy): domain Bacteria; kingdom Pseudomonadati; phylum Pseudomonadota; class Alphaproteobacteria; order Rhodobacterales; family Roseobacteraceae; genus Tropicimonas; species Tropicimonas sp. TH_r6. The sequence goes on along the minus strand of NZ_JAWMPX010000031.1, from coordinate 11,169 downwards.
CCAGCGCAAGCGCGAGATGGGCTGGATGGCGTTCGTCACCCTGTTCATCCTGTGGGTGTGGTTCTACCAGTTCCGGGCCGTGCTGGTGATCGTGCTGAAGGATGCGTCCTTCTCGGATCTGGATGGCTTCCTGAACACCGTATTCTTCACGCCCGAGGGCTGGACCTTCCTTGCGATCGGCTCTTGCGTCGGCGCGTTTCTCTCGGCGGTCCTGTTCTCGGTGACCGTGGTCGGCATGCCCATACTGCTCGACCGGGACATGGATTTCGTGTCCGCCATGATCACGTCCGTTCGCGTCGTCAGGGAAAGCCCGGTGGTCATGCTCACCTGGGCGGCAATCATATTTCTCACGATGCTGTTGTCCTTCGCACCGGGGTTTCTGGGCCTGATCTTCACCTTGCCGATCCTTGGCCACACCACATGGCATCTCTATCAGCGGGCGGTCCAACCGGCGGCGGGGTGATCTCTGTGCCCAACACCTTGAGAAACTGCGTGCGTCCCGTGTCCGCGGGGACGGGACGTCTGGTCTTTCGGGGGGCGGGGAGCGCGGGGGCTTGTCCCGGGAGCCCTCGGTCGAGGCGAGCGGCAACGCGTGCTGCCGCTCGGTTGGTTTGCCGTAAGGCTTCGGGAGCAGGTCGCCCCGAAGCCGCCCTGCCGGGATCAGGCGTTTTGCAGCGCGTCGATGATGGCGCCGAAATCGGCGGCTTTCAGGGAGGCACCGCCGACCAGCGCGCCGTCGACATTCTCCACGCCGAAGATCTCGGCGGCATTGGAGGGCTTCACCGAACCACCGTAGAGCAGCGAGATCGCGTTGCCGGTCTCGGCGCCGAAACGCTCGACGAGGCGGGCGCGCATGAAGTCATGGACTTCGATGATCTGCTCCATGGTCGGGATACGGCCGGTGCCGATGGCCCAGACGGGCTCATAGGCGACGACGAGGTTGTCACCGGAGATGCCATCAGGGATGGAGCCGGCAAGCTGGTCGCCCACGAGGTCGAGGGTCTCGCCCGCGTCGCGCTGCTCCAGCGTCTCGCCGATGCAGACAACGGCGACGAGGCCCGCGCCGATGGCGGCCTGCGCCTTGGCGTTGACGATCTCGTTGGTCTCGGCGTGATCGGTGCGGCGCTCGGAGTGACCGACGATTGCGTAGGCGCCGCCGGCATCCTTGACCATCTCGGCCGAGATGTCGCCGGTATGGGCGCCCGTCTCGTTCATGTGGCAGTCCTGGGAGCCGGTGGCGATCTTGCCGCCGCCGATGCGCTTGCTCATCCGCTCGAGCAGCGTGGCGGGCGGGCAGATCAGCACGCCGCAGCCCGGATCGGGATAGGCGGCGAGCATCGCGTCGATCTCGGCCAGGGCGGCCTCGGTGCCATTCATCTTCCAGTTGCCGGCGGCTAGTTTCTGCGCCATGGGGTATACCTCCAATTGGGCATTCGGGTTGGCGCCTGATTGACCTCACGGGAGCGGAGCGTCAAGGGATCGCGGTTGCGGCCGATTGATGCCCTTCAGTGTCCGCAGGGGTCTGACCCTGCTCCATCTGGGGGCGCAGCGCTGCATCGGTCAACAACTGCGCGATGGCCTCCAGTGCCGCCCGGACTGGCGGATCGTGGCGGGCTTCGTGATGCGCCACCAGCCACTCTTCATGCCCGAGCCCGTCGATCGGCGGCGTCAGGCGGTGCAGCCCAGGCTCGGCATCGCCGACAAAACAGGGCAGGACAACCCGCCCAATTCCCTCCAGGGCAAGATCGAGCGCCAGACGTGTGTCGCTGGCCAGCATGACGATACGATCCGCGCGGTTCGCCCGCACCCAGCGGCCTGTTGGGGTCGAGGGGCCGTCATGCGGAAGCGCGATATAGCCGTCGACCTCCGGCGCGGTGCCATATTCGGCATTCTCGATCCGACTGGTGAAGCGGCCGGCCAGCCAGTCCTGTTCGGGGCGATGGTTGCGCACGCCGATATCGGCCTGGCGCCGCGCGATGTCGACGGTGAGGTTGGAGGCGAGCATGTCCGGCGCCCAGATCGCGTCCTCCGACCAGACCTTGCGGATGTTGCGGGCGATGAAGCGCGAGGTCCAGAGCCCCGCCGTGATCCGAACGCGCGCCACAGCCCGGCCCTCATCGCGCCAGCGGCTGATCCCGGCGGCGGCGGATTTCAGGGGCAGGACCCGCTCGGAAAGCTCGCGTCCGTCGGTGGTGAGGGCGTAGCCAGCCGGTCCACGCAGGAACAGGCGCCGGCCAAGCTCGCCTTCCAGTCGTGTCATGCGCCGGCCCATCGTCGGCACGCTGAGACCACTCCGGGCAGCGGCGGCCGTGAGCGATCCGGTCTCGGCCACCAGCAGGAACAGGGCGAGATCGTCGAGAGGAAGTGCGCTTTTCATTTTTGAAACCATACATGCGATATCCGCGGCTGTCATGGGAAAGCGGCGTATGTTTTCTTGGGGATACTCTCTCAGAAATGAAAGGACTGGTGCATGGAGCTGCGTCCACTCTACGACTTTGACACCGACAATTGGTGGTTTGAACCCGGCCACTCCACCGAGCGCGAGTTGATCATGGCGCGTGTTCAGAGCAATCTGAAATGGCGACGTCGTCGCCGGAGACTGCGCCTGAGGGCGGCAATCTGTGGCCGCCGCAAGGCGATCCTTTCAGACTCGCCTCCAAGCCGGCACGCCAAATGGTTGTCGGGTCAGGGTTGGCCGGCGTCGGACAGGGTTTCGTCGAACTTGATGGATTCGCCGCAGCCGCAGGCTTCGGAGACATTCGGGTTGCGGAATTTGAACCCCGCTTCCAACAGCGAAACCTCGTAGTCGATCTCGGTTCCGAACAGGAACATTTGCGCCATCGGGGCGATCATCACCCGCGCGCCATCCTGCTCGACCACTTCATCGTTCGGATCAAGTGTGTCGGCGAATTCCATTGTGTATTCCATCCCCGCGCATCCGCCCTTCTTGACGCCGAGCTTGAGCCCGTGATGGCCCTTCTGGTCCATCAGCTTCGAGATATGCGCGGCGGCGCGGGGCGTGAGGGTCACGGCCTGTTTGCCGGGAATGGAGAACATCTAGGTGGTCCTTGTCCTATGCCCACCCAAGGTAGGGATGCGAGCGGGCGCGCTCAAGATCTCACATGAAACCCAGTTCGAGTCGGGCCTCGTCGGACATCATTTCCATACCCCAGGGCGGCTCCCAGGTCAGGTCGACATCGACCTGTTTCACGCCGGGCAGCGGCTCGATCGCCTCGGCAACCCACCCTGGCATTTCGCCGGCCACAGGGCATCCCGGAGCGGTCAGGGTCATGATGATCCGGACTTCAGAATCATCATTGATTGCAATGGTATAGATCAGGCCGAGATCGTAGATATTGACCGGAATCTCGGGGTCGAAAACCGTACGGCAAGCCTCGACAATGGTGTCATGAAGCGGATGGTCTGTGGAGGAGGGGCGGATAAGAGGTTCGCCCTCCATGGGGGTGTCGGAGTTCATCGGGAGCCCGTTTCTGGGAAGAATGTTGAGGGATTATATAAGGAATGGAGGAGGCCGGGTCCAGAGGCAGCACCGTGCGCGGGAACGCGACACTGGTCGGTCTGCGCGGAATTCTGGGAAAATGCACCGTCTCTATTAGTCTTTTGTATAGGTTTTTTGAGTCAAGGTACCTTTGCGTGATACCTTGGAGAACAGATTGTGACGGCCCGGATCCTGCAAATTCTTGTTTGGTCGATTGGAGTGATCGGTGTTTGGTTCGTCGCGGCAGAGGTCGAGCTGTTCGAGAGCCTTCACGAATACACCCGCGCGCATGAGGACTGGGACCTTGACGAGATCTTCAGTTTCATCATCCTTCTCGGCTTCGTCCTGCCGGTTGTCCTCTATGAGAGGAACCGAAGGCTGAGACAGAGCCTGCGGGCGCGGGGAGTCGCCGAGAAACGTGCCAAACACATTTCTCGCCATGACTCGCTGACAGGGCTCTTCAATCGTCGTGTCATGTCAGAAGTTATCCGGAAATACATCGAAGCCTCGCAACACAAAGGAGGCTCTCTGGCCGTCGTCTTGATGGATCTGGACAGGTTCAAGCCGATCAATGATCTGCGCGGGCATGATGTCGGGGACCGGGTTCTTCAGGATGTTGCAAGCCGGCTGCGCGCTGCCTGCAAGAGCGAACAGGTCCCGGTGCGGCTGGGAGGCGACGAGTTCGCCATTGTGGTCCGGGAGAATGATGAGCTGGATGAGGCGGTTGGCCTGGCGCGCCGGATCATGACAGCCATGGAGCCGAAATTTCCGATCGGAGAAGGCGAGTTGGCGGTTGGAACCAGCATCGGAATCGCGGTCTGGAGCGAAGGGTTGGACGAGGATCAACTGTTTCGGCACGCGGACCAGGCGATGTATCGGGCGAAGCGCGAAGGGCGTGGACGGTTGAACTTCTTCGACGACGATCTCGGGGAAAGGTTGCGGGAAGCAGCGGAGCTTGAGGTCGAACTGACCGAGGCGATCGAGGCAGGACAGATCGTTCCCTATTTCCAGCCTATTGTCGATATTGCCAACCGGCGCCTGGTCGGGTTCGAGGTCCTCTCACGCTGGCATCATGAGCGTCTCGGTCAGATCCCACCGACGCGTTTTATTGCCCTTGCGGAAGACACAGGCCAGATCAATGCCATAAGCTGGCTTGTCCTGCGGCAGGCCTGTGAAACGGCAAAGGCCTGGCCATCCCATCTGACAATTTCCTTCAACCTGTCCCCGCGCCAGTTCCGGGACAGCGAACTGGCCGCCACGATCTCGTCGGTTCTCCTTGAGACCGGGTTCCCGCCCGAACGTCTGGAGATCGAGATCACGGAGACTGCGGTCATCGAGGATCTCGACTATGCGCGGGAGACGATTGAGCGGTTGAGATGGCTCGGGATCCGCATCTCCCTCGATGATTTTGGAACGGGTTTTTCCAGCCTCGCGACGCTTTCGCGGCTTCCCTTCGACAAGCTCAAGATTGACCGGAGTTTCGTAACGCAGGTGACCGAAGATGCCCAGAAGGCCAAGATCGTTGCCGGCATCATCTCGCTCGCGGATTCGCTGGAACTCAGCGTAACAGCCGAAGGGATCGAGACAGAAGATACCTACAAGATGCTTGCAAATCTGAACTGCGATCTGGGGCAGGGTTTCCTGTTCGAACGTCCATTGCCGGGAGAAATGATCTCGGAACTGCTCCTCTCGGGGCGTCTTGATGGCGGCTATTTCGAGGAAATCGGCGGTGTTGCCAGCGCGCTCGCGTGATCACGATCCTTGTACGGACGTATCGGGTCATCAGGGGGCGCGCGTGAATGCAGTGGCGTCGCCTGTCAGTCTGGTCAGGTAAAGTAAGAGACACTCATTGAAATCTGCGCGCCCTTCTGAGATTGGAAGGCGCATGGCAAAAGAATTCTCTTTCGACTTGGTCGCCACCGACGGGATCGTGCGCAGCGGTGTAATTCGGACTCCGCGTGGAGAGATCCGAACGCCTGCCTTCATGCCGGTTGGTACTGCCGGAACCGTCAAGGCAATGCTGCCGGAGAACGTTCGGGCAACCGGGGCGGACATCCTGCTCGGGAATACCTATCACCTCATGCTCCGGCCGACCGCCGAGCGCATCGACAGGCTGGGCGGTTTGCACAAATTCATGAACTGGGATCGGCCGATTCTCACCGATTCCGGCGGCTTTCAGGTCATGAGCCTGAATGACCTTCGAAAGATCAGTGAAGAGGGTGTGCAATTTCGGTCTCACATCGACGGGTCGAAACATGAACTGACCCCGGAACGCTCGATGGAGATTCAACGGCTTCTTGGGAGCGACATCGTCATGTGTTTCGATGAGTGCACTCCCTTTCCCGCCGAGGAGGCCGTGGCCCTTGAGTCCATGCGGATGTCGATGCGCTGGGCGAAACGCTCGCGGGAGGCGTTTGGCGACCGACCGGGACATGCACTCTTTGGCATTCAGCAGGGAAGTGTCTATCGGGATCAGCGCGCGGAAAGTGCCGAAGCGCTGAAGGCCATCGGCTTCGACGGCTATGCCGTCGGAGGTCTCGCGGTTGGCGAAGGTCAGGCGGCGATGTTTGATGTGCTTGACTATGCGCCCCAAATGCTGCCGACGGACAAGCCCCGTTACCTGATGGGGGTCGGCAAGCCGGATGACATTGTCGGCGCGGTCAAGCGTGGCATCGATATGATGGATTGTGTCCTTCCTTCTCGGTCCGGACGGACGGGGCAGGTCTTTACCCGGCGCGGTGTGGTCAATATCAAGAATGCCCGCCATCAGGACGATCCGCGCCCGCTTGACGAGCAGTGCAGTTGCCCTGCATGCCGGAACTACTCCCGGGCCTATCTTCACCATGTTTTCCGGGCACAGGAGATCATTTCATCCATGCTGCTGACTTGGCACAACCTGCACTATTATCAGGAATTGATGCAGGGCCTGCGGGACGCGATCGAGGCAGGTGGTTTTGCCGCCTGGGAAGCAAGGTTCCATGCGGAACGGGCCCTTGGCGATATCGAGCCAGTTTAACGCGGCACAAAATGTCTGGTGTTGCGCAACAGCTTGAAGCTGCGCGCTGCGAGATTAAGTGTCTGCTTTCAATTGTCTGCCCATGTCCAGTGTCGGCGTCTGCACCGTTCGGAGACTGCCTGCTTGCCCATGCCGTTCTCGCCGGGCAGACTGGGTTGAAACCACGGATCAGGTTGAAACGGGCGCGCTGAGAGCCCATTTGTAAAGACCACCACCGGAGAGGGCCGGGCGTTGCCGCGAAGCGGGACCGGAGCCTTCTTGCCAAGAACAGGAAAACGAGCATGCAAGAGCCCCTGAGCCAATCTTATCCCGTGCTGCCGCTGCGAGACATCGTCGTGTTTCCGCACATGATCGTCCCTCTCTTCGTGGGGCGGGACAAGTCTGTGCGCGCCCTGGAAGAGGTGATGCAGGACGACAAGCAGATCCTTCTGGCCAGCCAGATCGACCCTGCCGAGGACGACCCGGAATCCGATGGCATCTACGAGGCCGGTGTGCTGGCCAATGTGCTGCAATTGCTGAAGCTTCCTGACGGCACGGTGAAGGTGCTCGTCGAGGGCATCCGACGTGTGCAGATCGTGGAATACCTTGAAAACGATGATTTCTTCGAAGCCCATGCGGAGTTTCTGACCGAAGTGCCCGGGGATCTCGACACGGTCGAGGCCTTGATCCGTTCGGTCGGAGACGAGTTCGAGCGCTATTCCAAGATTAAGAAGAACATCCCGGAGGAAGCTCTTGCCGCTGTGGCCGAGAGCCGCGAGGCGGCCAAGCTGGCCGATCTCGTATCTGGCCATCTGGGTCTGGAAGTCGCGCAGAAGCAGGAGCTTCTGGAAACCTTGTCGGTCGCCGAGAGATTGGAGAAGGTCTACGGCCTGATGCAGGGGGAGATGTCCGTCCTGCAGGTCGAGAAGAAGATCAAGACCCGCGTGAAATCGCAGATGGAGCGGACGCAGCGCGAGTATTACCTCAACGAGCAGATGAAGGCGATCCAGAAGGAACTCGGCGACGGCGAAGAGGGCCAGAACGAGATTGCCGAACTCGAGCAGAAGATCGCTGAGACCAAGCTCAGCAAGGAAGCGCGCGAGAAGGCCGAGGGCGAGCTGAAAAAGCTCAAGAACATGAGCCCGATGTCGGCCGAGGCCACGGTCGTGCGCAACTATCTCGACTGGATGCTCTCGATCCCCTGGGGCAAGAAATCCCGGGTCAAGAAGGATCTGAACCGCGCTCAGAAAGTTCTCGACGACGACCATTACAGCCTCGAGAAGGTCAAGGAGCGGATCGTCGAATACCTCGCGGTGCAGCAGCGGTCGGCCAAGCTCAAGGGGCCGATCCTGTGTCTCGTGGGACCGCCAGGCGTCGGCAAGACGAGCCTTGGCAAGTCTGTCGCCAATGCCACCGGGCGCGAATTCATTCGCATCAGCCTCGGTGGGGTGCGCGACGAGAGCGAGATCCGCGGCCACCGTCGGACCTATATCGGATCGATGCCGGGCAAGATCATCCAGGCGCTGAAAAAGGCCAAGACCACGAATCCTCTCATCCTGCTCGACGAGATCGACAAGATGGGACAGGATTTCCGCGGTGACCCGTCCAGCGCTATGCTGGAGGTGCTCGACCCGGAGCAGAACGCGACCTTTGTCGATCACTACATGGAGGTGGAATACGACCTCTCCAACGTGATGTTCCTGACCACGGCCAACAGCTACAACATGCCCGGCCCGCTCCTCGATCGGATGGAGATCATCACGCTTGCCGGCTACACCGAGGACGAGAAGCGCGAGATCGCGCGGCGCCATCTCATCGCCAAGCAGATGAAAAACCACGGTCTCAAGGAGAAGGAGTTCGCGCTCACCGATGAGGCGCTGACCGAGATTATCCGTACCTATACCCGCGAGGCCGGGGTTCGGAACCTGGAGCGCGAGATCGCCAAGCTTGCCCGGAAGTCGATCACGAAGATCGTCAAGAAGGAGGCCGAGACGGTCACCGTCAATCCAGACGATCTGGAGAAATTCCTCGGCGTGAAGCGGTTCCGGTACGGCCTGGCCGAGAAGGAAGACCAGGTTGGCGTCGTGACCGGTCTGGCCTGGACGTCCGTGGGTGGCGACTTGCTCTCCATCGAGGCGCTGAAGCTGCCGGGCAAGGGTCGGATGAAGACGACCGGCAAGCTCGGCGACGTGATGAAGGAATCGATTGATGCGGCCAACAGCTTCGTGCGTTCCATTGCGCCGGAGATCGGAGTGAAGCCGCCGAAATTCGATCATCTGGACATTCATGTCCACGTGCCGGAAGGCGCGACACCCAAGGACGGACCGTCTGCGGGTGTGGCGATGGTGACGTCCATCGTCTCGGTGCTGACGCGGATCCCGGTGCGCAAGGATATCGCCATGACCGGCGAGGTGACGTTGCGCGGCAATGTGTTGGCGATCGGCGGGCTCAAGGAAAAACTTCTGGCGGCGCTGCGGGGCGGCATCAAGACGGTGTTGATCCCGGAGGAGAACGAGAAGGATCTTCCCGAGATTCCGGACAATGTGAAGGAAGGGCTGGAAATCATCCCGGTGTCCCATGTGCGCGATGTTCTCAAGATCGCTCTGACCGAAGTGCCGGAGCCAATCGAATGGGACGAGGCGGCGGAGGAAGCGGCCCTGGCAGCGGCGAAGGGGTCAAGCTCTTCCGAGGAAGCACTTTCGACGGCTCCGACAGCGCATTGATCCAACAGATGAGACGAATGAAAGGGCGCTGGAGACAGCGCCCTTTTCTGTTGAGCTTGTGTCGTGGAAAAAGCGCGCCGCGCGGGCAAGTTCCCCCTTGCAGCCACGGGTTCGGGGCGGTAATAGGCGCGTCACCGGGTGATTAGCTCAGTGGTAGAGCGCTTCGTTCACATCGAAGATGTCGGGGGTTCAAATCCCTCATCACCCACCAGACACACTGCATGCATATCAGTGACTTGGACGGTTATGCGTGACCGGTGGATGTCATTGAAAACGCTTTCCGCTGCAAATCTGCTGCACTGACTGCCCGCAAGACGGGAGATCAGCCGGAATGGCAACCATTGTGAAGCGTCCGAATGGCAAGTGGCAGGCGCAAGTAAGAACGGACGGCAAGAACGTGTCAAAGACGTTCACCACGCGACGAGGTGCCGTGTCGTGGTCGCGAGACATCGAAGCGAAAGCAGAACGCGGGTGCCTTCCTGTCGATATGACACTGCTTCGGACAACGACGTTCGGTGAGGTGCTGGTTCGTTATCGAACGGAAATCGTGGCAAGAAAACAGGCGGGTCGGAACGAAGCGTGCATGATTGCGAGTATCGAACGGGACGATCCACAATTGTTTGCGACCCGTCTCGACAAGCTATCGGACAAGCGGATCGCGCGATGGCGTGATCGACGGCTACAGACCATGAAGTCGGCCAGCGTGTGCCGCTACCTCGGCATCATGCAACATGCACTCGACATCGCGATGCGAGATTGGGGTGTGCCTCTGCCAACAAACCCGGTTCGCGAAGTGCGGAGGCCGACAATTCGTAACCGTCGTGAACGCAGGATTACACCAGACGAACGTACTGCTCTTTTCGATGCAGCCGCCGCATATCGAAACCCGTTGATGCACCCTCTTGTGGTGTTGGCGCTGGAAACGGCAATGAGGCGGGGCGAGTTGCTGGCAATCCGATGGGCCGATGTCGATGCGCGCCTGTCCGTGATCCGCCTTCGCACGTCGAAGAATGGGCATGCAAGAACAATCCCACTGTCGCCAACCGCGATAGATACACTCACACGACTACACACCGATTTCGGCTCTGTGCAATCCGGCGACCGAGTGTTCACGTTGAAGGGAAACGCCGTCCAGTTGGCGTGGGGCAGGATTGTCGCGCGCGCAGGCATCATCGATCTACGCTTTCACGACATGCGGCACGAAGCCATCAGCGGTTTCTTTGAACGCGGGTTCTCATTGCCGGAAGTTGCACTGATCAGCGGCCACCGCGACACGCGGATGTTGCTTCGGTACACGCATTTGAATGCGGTCAATATCGTTGCGAAGCTGAGGCAAACTTCGGCTGCATTCGGCGACAGTAAATGTCCCCCAACGCAATGAAATATAGGTGTTTTCCTCTGCTCCGGTTTGACTTCCGGTGATCGGTTCGCTACGCTATAGGCCAATCTGAACCGCAGATGACACCCAAAGGCAGATGTCACGGCGAAACCCCGATTTCGGAGTTACCGATGACGCTGCCTTTACCTTCCACCCACAATGCCGAGACTGATCTTTTGACACCTGCGATGGCAGCAGAACGTGTCGGGATCAGCGCCAGTACGTTGAAACGAATGCGCCTTCGCGGCGAAGGTCCGCGTGTACTTCGGTTAACGGCACGAACGATCCGCTACCGCAGGACAGACCTCGATACCTGGCTGCGAGATTGCCAGCACGACCCGCGAGGTTCGGCCAATGACTGACGTGGAGTGGTGGGACACGGCACAATGCCATGCGCTTGAGATCGTGAACAACGAATGTGCACATGTGGATGAGTTCGGCTGCAAGTTCGTTGATCGATCTCATACTGGGGGTCGCCCGACCTTCAAGCATCGAGGCCGAAAAGCAACAATTGCGCAGGCTATCGCTTTGCCCGCCAAGTGTCAGCATACCAGACACATCTGTGGCAACGAGG